>NZ_JACGAU010000010.1:0-70353 GCF_020137595.1 Campylobacter sp. RM12640 | reverse complement strand
CAAATCTCTTGCTTCATCTTCACTTAATGCTTGAACTTTACACCTGCAATTAAATCCTTTAGGCGGATAATTATCATCCCAAAAATGGTCATCCTTAGGTAAAATAAGTCCGTGAAATGCTAAATGCGATGCCCTTGCTCTATGGTCTGTAATAGCTACATATCTAAGATAAGGTTTATCTCCTTTTCTTTGGCTTTCAAACCTAGCGTTATTGTATGCCACTCGTAAATTTGTATTAAAAATAGTTTTTATATGGTTTTTATGAAGTCCGCTAATGCTTTCTAACTCTTTTACACAATCTTTAAAGCTTGTGCCTTTTTTATACGCTTTAAACAAGCTTTTATGTAGAGCTTTTAGTGTTTGTATCTCGCTAATCTGTTTTATTATAAATGCTGTTTCATAATGTTCCATTTTAAGTTTATCTAAATCAACATCTAGCGTTGGTTTTTTAAGCATAAAATACTTTAACATATCATCAGGGCTTTGTGTAAAAACCTTAGATAAATCATTCATCACTTAAGCCTTTTAAACTAATATTTGTTAAAACTTGAGCCATTATGTTTTCTAGCTTGTCTTGTTTTATGCCTTGACTAAGTAGCTTATTCATAGCGTCTTCATAAGAATTTGAGTTTTCAAGGATTTTCAAAAACTGCTCTTGTAAGTCTTTATCCAAATCATCGCTAAGCATATTAAAATCATCACTTGAAGTTAAAGCATCTATATTGTCAATTGGTTTATTTATTGCGTTTGGAAAGGCTTTTGAAACGCTGTTGCAATCATCTTGTAATGGTGTAAATTTGGTTTGTGTAGATTGATTATTTGCATACATTAAGCTCATATCTCTTTTAGTGCCATCCACGCCGTAGGTCTCACGGATATATTTTTCACTCAAATCAAAGCCCATATTGTAAATGATACTATCACGCTGTGCTAGTTCGCTTTTTATATCGTTAATAGGTTCAAGTTCTGCATAAAGCTCTCCAGTATAGTTATTTATCTCTTTAAAATGCTCTAAAACCTTGTTTATTACGAACAAAAGTAAGTTTAAATCAGCATTTGCTAAATCTTGCCTTACTGCGTTGTGGGTTTCGGCAGCTGCAAAGCTCCCACCATCAACTTGAGATGATAAATTACCACCTAAAATAACACTTCTTATACAATTATCTAAAAAATTAACCAAATTATGAAAATCACTTTGTGTGCTTGTAGGCTGAATTAGTGATATTTCTTCATCCACATCAATTACAGCTGTATCACCACTAAGCATAGCGTGTGTTTCTACAGCTAATTCATCAGGGTTTGCGTTAGTTTTCGCTATAACCCAAGGGCTTCCAAATTTTTCTTGGAAAGCCGCCCAAAATTTAGTGGATGCGTGTTTTAGTTTGACAGCCCAATAAAGTTTAGGTAATAGTGCGTCTCCATATGGTAAAAAAGCCGAGCTTTCATAAAGTGCATAAACAACTTTACCTTTAGGAATATCAATTAAAGCCCCACCATTATTAAACTTAAGCTCATTATCTACAAATGCAAAATCTCTAAAATCTCTTTGAATTAGTTCAGGATAAAAATAATTATCTTTGTAAGACCAATTAAGCTCAAAAACATTTAAGCCAAAAAGGTAAGTTTCAAGTATTTGAGAAATAATATCAGTATAAAAAATTTTATTCTCAAATCTACTTATAATCTTTTCATCATCACATACAAATCTTATAGATTTTGCTTTATTTATAGATTTGCGACTTGTATTTGCTTGAGTAAATGCTAAATCTTTATAAATCTCCATTTGCTCACTTAAGCTTATCTTATAGCTTGTTAAAAAACTACTTGAAAACAGCTTTTTTATTAAAACATCTTGTTGGTTTAATACTAATAGCTTTTTACTCATCTTAAAAACCTTCTTTTTTGATAATAATGTGTTCTTCTTTGTATATTTGTTGTTTTTATTTCTTTATATGCACCAGCTAGACTATCGGGAGCATCATCGTTTTTGTGTTCTGGGTATTCTAAAAGTTGCTCTATTAGTTGTGTTTGGCTTTTATGAATAAATAGCTCTTTATTTGTAAATGGCATTTCTAAGCTTTCTATTCTTTCAGCTTTGCTTTTATGGTTATTTACGCCTTGTAATGGCAAGGAGATATTTTGCTTTAAAGCCTCGTTTTTTAAAAACTCTTTTAAGAAAAACTGCCCACCATTTGTTTCAACTATAACTTTTTTTGGATTATATGTAAGTGTTAGATTTATAATTGTTTTTATCATATCTTGCACTTGCATAACTTTTACAATGCTTTCAATTAAATAGGCTTTATTCTCATAAGAAAGCCCAAGCACACTAATAGCTGTAAAATCACTCTTTTTAGTAGCCCCCGCTGGGTCAATATAAACAACTTTAGTCTTTATTTCGGGTAAAACATCATAAAAATTAAGGTTTTCAAGTTTAAAGATTTGTTTTTCGCTTAATGGCTCGTTTAACTGCTCTTTGTTAAACGCTCTTAAGTTTTCAGCTCTAAGTTGCATTAATTTTTTAATATCTCTTGCACTTTCCCACAAAACTTGTGAGCCATTTTTTAAAAGCATTTCATTAGCTTTATAAAAACCTTCAGCCCTTGCCTTATCAGTTTTATAAAGCTTTATATAATCATCCCACAAATCCATTCTGTAAGGAAAATGAATTATTGAGCTAAACTTCTTAGTTAGCCAAAACTCATTTTTAAGCTTTCTATTTAACACACTATCTTGATGAAGTATTGTTCCAATGTAAAGCACATCTAAAGTATCATCAAGGCTACCTAAGTTTAAAACAGCTTCATCTAGCCAATCTTCTAATTTATCCCTTTGCTCCTTAGAACGCACATTTGTATCGTTTTCTAAGTCATCCAAAATAGCTAAATCAGGGCGATATGCTCCATAACGAATACCTCTAAGCCTTTTACCCGACCCAAATGCTTTAACTTTTACCCCATTTTTTGTGATAAATTCACCCACCTTCCAATTGTCCCCCACTAGGTCGCCAAAGTCGGCTTTTAAGTTTTCATTGCATTCAAGCTCAACTTTAATAGCTTCAAGATTTGCCTCTGCAAGTTCAATTGCGTCACTAATTTCAACTATAAAACGCTTTTTCTTATAAACTATGCACCACAAAACAAGCCCAACGCTACAATGAGTTGATTTAGCGTGACCTCTAGGAGCTGCAACTGCTCTTTTTTTAATACTATGAGTGCCTAAAGCATTGAAATAATCAGCTAAATATGTATGTAGCTCACAAACCCCACCAATACTTGCATAGTGTGATAGATATGTATTAAAGAACTTTAAATAATCATTCTCACACTCTTTTATGCGTTGTTCTTTAAGATTTGCATCAAGCGTTGCTTTGTAATCTAAACTAGCAGCAAATTCATCTCTTAACTCGCCGAGCCACTTTTCAAATTCTTTTCTTTTTGTTGCTGGTAGTTTATCTTTTATATTCTCATCATTAAAAAAGTTTTCAATCTCTTCTCTACTACAAAACATTAGCTTTCTCCAATGCTTTAATGATTTTACCTGTGCTTAAAAAATCTTTAAAATGCTCATTCAAGCTTTCATTATTTAGCGTTTTTATCTCATCAATAAGCACTTTAATTACTATTTGAGCTATATTTAGCTTGTATGCCTTTGGGTCTTCAATTTCAGCTACTTTTTTCATCTTTGCAAAACTATCGCCCATTTTTGCAATTGCCACAGCTTTATCCTGTGCGTTTAGCTTAGCATCACTCATTATCTCATCTAGTGCTTTTTGCATTTGCTGAGTGAAGTTTGTATAAACTTCATATCCGTTTTCATCTGTGATAATTTCTTTAACTCTTAGCTTATCCCAATCACTATCTTTTGACTTGTAGTTTTGAATAGTGCGGATGTTTTTGTTTAAAAGCTCGGCTATTTGCTCACATTCATAACCTTTTGAGTATAAAGACCTTGCCCATTCGTGCGTTGTCATCTTTTACTCCAATTATTGTGAATAAATGCCCTAAGTTTTTCTCTTGGTGGCTTTTTGTCTTCTATACTCGTTGGGATATTGCCTTTACTCATTCTTATTAAATCAGCTTTTATTTCGTTTTTTTGTTCATTTAAAGTATCTTTTGGAAAGCCTTGTTTTGTCTTTAATGCTATTAAAGTAAGCTTTACGCATAAATCCTTTAAAAAAGGTGTAGGATTAGCTGGAATACTTATAAAAGATGATATAAAACTTAGTGCCTCATTAATTGCGTCTTCTAATACTCTTTCTTCGCTTTCATACTCTAAATAGCAAAGTTCGTTTAATTCTCTTTCGCTTACTTCGTTTAATAGGTCAAGTTTTGTTATCATCTTTTATAAATACTCCTTTATGTTTTTATGCGTTGCAAATGCGTTGAAAATCGTTGAACTACTTTCAACGCATACATTTATACTTTTTAAGCCCAAAAAGGGCTAAAAATGGCTTTTTATGGTTGTTCACTTAAAGCTTCATTACCTGCATTGCTAATTTGTGTTGATAAAGCTACACCAATAACAAGTTTAACAATCGCCTCTGGTCTTTCACAATAAAGTAAAGGACGACTTTCACTAGTAATTGAATATCCCATTCCGTTTGGCAACTCTTCAGGTGCTGGTGAAAAAATAAGCGTTGGAGCTGTGTTGAATGCTTCTGTATGATTTGCTGTTCCGTAAATGAATTTAAATATATCAGTATTATCAGGAACTACATAAGCCTCACCATCTTTAATAAATTCTATTGTTTCACCTTTTTCATTTTCATAATATGCTTGATAAATAACATATTTAACACCATGAACAACTAAACTAGCATTGTCATCACTACTAATTGTAGTTGCTTGATTTGTTTTAAATAAATCTTGAGCAGTAGCTAAATCATACACCGCTTGATAGTAAGATGGAGAACATAAAATAGTATATTCATTATGTGTTGTGCCTAATTCTTTACATAAAATTTTATCAATCTCTAGTTTATTATCAAGCAATGATTTTGACTTAGATAGTTCAACTGATTTAGATTTGTTTTCAAGTTCAAATAAGACTTTTCCATTGCCATCAACCACTCTACCAAAAATAGCACCTGCTGCCATATTTTCAATAGATGTGACGATAGATGATTTTTGTTTAGCTAAAATTGAGCCAACTTTTTTAGTTAATGCTTCTAGCTGTAATTCATTACCATTATAAACACGAAATTTATTTAAATCGCTTGATGTCAATTTATCTATTAATGGATAGCGTGGTAAAGATACACTGATTTTATATTCTTTATTGTTAGGTGTTTTAATGTGTTCAGCATCACTTCCAACTGAGTTTAAAACAATACCTTTGCCTCTAACGATACTAATTTCTGCATTTTCTCCAACAATATGCTCTTTATTTTTAAAATATCTATTTGTTAGATATTGTGGGCTAACTTTTATTTGCTCACTTGCACTTGTCATTTCATTTGTTGTAAATAATTTTAATAATTCTTCCATTCTTTCTCCTTATTATTGATAAATTAGATTTGATTTAAAAAATTCTTTTTTAATAGTCTCATCAACTTTTACAAACTTTACAGCACCTATAAGCATAATCGTATATGTAGCTTTACTTGTTGCATATTCACATAAAATCCCACATTTTGAAGCGTTAGTTATGTTTGTAGCTGTGGCTTTTTCCCAAACATCATTAATTAATACAAGCGGAGAGCCTACTGCCAAGTCTTCTGATTTATTATTAACTACACCATTACATTTTAAAGCATCGCTTACTAAAATATCTGATAAAGTGGTTGGTTTTACATAAGTTTTATTCATCTTTTACTCCTGCTATCATTTTTGCTAAGTCTTTTTTTGGTTTTGGCTTGTTAGAGTTGGCGTAAGTGTTGTTTTGCTTTGTTATATCAGAGCTTTTTAGTGTGTTTAGATACTCTTTAAACCCTGCACGATTGCTTTTAGCGTAATTTAATGCCCAAGGTTTTTGGCTGTTTGCTACCAAGCCTTGCTTGATGCTATTTTCCACCATTTCTTCAGCATTTTCACCTTCTAGCTCACTTATTTTTGCTTCTAATTCAGCTACTTTTGTCTTTAGCTCTTCATTCTCTTTAACTAGCTCGGCGTTTTGTGCTTCTAGTTCAGCAAGTTTTTCTTGCAACTCATTTGTTTGCCCATCGCTATTTGCGACTTTTGCATTTTGCGACATCTTATCTCCTTTATTAAATTGATTTTCTTTACAACTAATTTCTCCAAGTTCAGTTAAAAATGGCGTATTTGTTAATGCTATGCTTTGAAGCGTAGTGCCGATGCCTTTGCCACTTACTCTATCAACACTATTAAACATAAAAACAGGACTTATATATTTATATTGTTTATTTTTAATAAGCTCTCTTGCTTCATCACTCCATTTTGGCACTGCAAAAAGTGCATTATCTTTTATATATAGCTCATCTACCCAGCCGATAGCAGGAGCTTTTTTGTTCTCTAAGCTTTCGTGTTCGTAATCAATAGGTATAGATAGCCCACTATTTTTAAAGTTTTCAATCATTTGCTCTAAATCAGTATGGCTTATCTCAAATGCACCAGCGTGATGACCTTTCCACTTGCCTATAACTGCAACTTTAATTTCTTTAGCTAACTCAAAGTTCATCTACTAATCCTGTGTGATTATTTTCTTGAAGTATTGTTTTAAATGTGCGTGAATATAGCACGATAAAGCCCAAGTCTGTTGCATTATCGTATTCCTTAGCAAGACTTAGCAAATCTACTTTATAACCATTTATAAAAAAAGTATCAATTAATGCTCTTTCAATCTCGCTAAGCTTATCAAGTGCTTTATATTTACACTCTTCACGCTTTGCTCTTTGCTTGTTTGAAGTTTTAGAGCATACATATATTTTATATGTAATTTCCCTTTGACTTACATTTAAAAAGCTTTCATTTATAAAGTCAAAAAATACTAAGCATTCATCTTTATTAAAAAGTGCTTCTATTTTTTCTTTATCATTAAACTCACCTAAATAAGTTTTAATGTTAAATTCTTTTAAATGCTCTTTTAATGAGTTTTCATAAGCTTCTATTAAACTCAAAATCGCTCCTTTTTGTTTATTACGAGCGTGAGTTTAGACAAAAGCTTTATTTTTAAAAAATAATAATTTTTGTCAATTTTTTCTTAAAAATATGCGAAAAATGTTTTCCTTAATTTTGGCTTAATTTTATACTAGCATACGGCAAAAATTAAGGAGTAAGAGTGAAAGTTTTAAGGTATGAAAGATTTTTAAAAAGTCAATATGGAACTTTTTCTAAAGTAACATTATTTGATGAAAATAAAAATATCTTAGCAAACTTTACTGGGCTTGAGTGCATTGGAGAGCCTACTAATGAAAGCGGTTTAAAAAGACCTATTAAACCTAGCATTTATGCTGCTACTTGGATATGGTCTGCTAATTATTCTCCTGTATTAAAAATAAAAATACCACATGTTTATAGTGATGAATTAAGTAAAAGTCGTTTAATTAGAATTCATCACGGCTCGTGGTTAAGGGATACTATTGGTTGTCTATTACTTGGGCTTTGCTTTTTATATAACGCACAAGGCGAGATTATTGGTATAGGTAAAACTCGCTTAGCTATGAAAAAATTATATGAGTTAATAGGTGAGAATGACTTTATTGTGGAGGTAATAGATGAGAACTAAGTTTTATGCTGTAATTATAGTTTTAGTACTTTCAAATCTAGCTTTTTATTTTGTAAATAATGATTTATCAAAAGAAAATGAGCTTTTAAAAACTAAATTAAATGCTGCAAATATTAACTTAGATTTTCAAAACGAACGAATAAAAGCATTAAGCGTTGAGATAAAACCTACCGAGATTAAAGAGGTAGAACGCATTAAAAAGATATATGTAAAAGACAATACTTGTGAAGCTGAACTTAAAGCTTATAAGGAGCTTTTTAATGAGATTAATTAGTGCTTTTCTCGTTCTTTTACTTTTTAATGCGTGTGCTAGTTCAAATCAAATTAAATATGTGAATGTGCCAATTAAATGCAATGCAAAAATGCCATTAAAACCTTTGAAAAGTAAAAATGTAAATGAATTTGATTACGCAAAAGAAACATTGATATATCTAAGAGAGTGTGAAAGCACTCTAAAACAATGTTTAGGAGTAAAAGAATGAGAAAAGCACTAAAAGTAAGTTTATTTAAAAGAACATTTTTAAAAATTAGCTCAAAACTTGTCTTACTTTATGTAATAGCTAGTTTTAGCTTATGTGGATTTATGTTATTACAAGAGATTTTAAAATGATGAATAATGATAATAATTTTATTTATTGGTGGCTTGTATTTGTAAGCTTTGTAGCTAGTCTTATTGGAATGATAAATAAAGAAAAGCTAAAAGAATACAAAAGCACTAAAGCCAAAGCTGGAGCTTTGGTTAGTGGCATTGCTACTTCAATGCTAGTTTCTTATATTGTGTTTGAAATAGCGTTTTATTACTTAGCAAATGAAAGAATTGCTGTTGCACTTGCAGGTGTGGGTTCTTGGATGGGCACTGATGCCTTTTTAACTTTACAAAAAATTGTATTTGATTATATGACAAGGAAAAAATAATGAATTGCATAGGCGTTGTTTGTGATGTAAAAGAAAATAAAGCTAGTGTTAAACTAGACAACGAATTAACAACTGATTATTTAGATGTAGTGCAACATTCAAGCAATGCAAATTCAATATCTTTTCAACCGATAACAATCGGCGAACAAGTGCTAGTAATCGCTGTAAATGATGATGTAAATAGTGGTGTAATTTTACGTGGCATTTATCAAAACAAACACAAATTAGCAGCAAGTGACACTAAAGAATATGTAGAGTTTAGCGATGGCACTTGCATTTCATACGATACTGCAAACTCTACACTTGATATAAATGTAAGCAAAACCATAAATATAAATTGCATTGATTGTAATGTAAAGGCAAATAGCGTTAAAGTTGATAGTTCTTCAATTGATTTAGGTTTAGGTGGTTTAGGCGTAGTTACTGGTGAGTGTATTTGTCCAATCATAGGAATAGAACATCCTGATTGTAGTATGAATACAAGGAGTGCTAAATGATTACTAAAAAATCTATGACAAATAGCATAACAAATTCACTTCAAGCTAAAGGCTATCAGATAATAACTCCTACAAATAATTTAAAAATGTTTAGCTCTGAAATTATAGAAGCAATAGCTGAAGGTGTTGTAAATGATATTCAAGCAAACGCTAAAGCTGAAGTTGGCAGTGGTAGTTCTGCTGGGTCTTGGAGTATAAAATGAAATATCTAATAAGCATTGAAGATAGCATAAAAGATATTTTATTAACCCCGCTTGGTGCAAGGGTTATGCGTCCAAATTATGGCTCACGCCTTTTTGAGTTAGTAGATAAAAGAGTGGATGATGAATATAAAGCAAAACTAACTCGCTATGTAGTTGAAGCAATTCATAAAAACGAACCTCGTGTAAGAGTAAAAAGACTTAAGTTTGAAAGCCTAATTAATCATAAATTATCTTACAAGATTGAGCTTAGTAGCGGGGAGCTAATAAATGTTGCTTGAAAAAGTAGATTTTGAGAAAATTTTAGATGAGTTAAAAATCATTGCAACCAAAGAGCTTGATGATGTTAAGCTACTTGAAAGCGATAAGCTTTCAGCTTTGCTAGAATGCTACGCTTATCGTGAAATGTTACTTAGATGTGAAATGAATGAAAAAGTAAAATCACTTTTGATTAATTTTGCAAGAGGTAGTGACTTAGATGAATTGGTTGCCTTTTATGATATTGTAAGACTTGCAGGAACTAAACCAAAAGCGACAATTGAGTTTAAATTAAACACTATTTTAGATACTGATGTAATCATTCCAAAAGATGCAATTTTTCACTCAAACACAAGCGAAGTAGCAACGCTTGATGATGATGTAATAATTAAGAGTGGTGAGCTTAGTAATGTAGGAACAATTACATTAAATAAATACATAAAATCAAGCACTATTAAATGTGAATTATTACAAACTCCACTGCCTTTCCTAGTGGATTGTAAGCAAAAATCAGATTTTAATGGTGGAGCTGATGCTGAAAGCGATGAAGACTTACGCACTCGTGCGATTTTAAGTCTTGAAAAGCCTTCAACTGCTGGAAGCACAAACGCTTACATATATCACACAAAATCAGCTAATGCAAAAATAAAAGATGTAAAAGTTTTAAATGGCGGTGCTGGTATTGTTCGTGTGATAATCAAAAGCGATAACGATGCAAATGCTTTAAGCGATGTAGTTAAAGCTTTGAACGATGAAAAGACACGCCCCTTGACTGATATAGTTAAAGTAGAAGAAGCTATCAAAAAAGAAATCATAATAAACGCAGTAGTTTATAAATATGATATGTTTAGCGAATATTTGCGTAAAGACTTAGAGTTAAAAATAAATGAGAATATAAGTTTAAGTGCAATTTATGAGTATTTGCACGATAGTTCAACGCAAAGCGTTGAAATAGACTTGAAAAATAATTTAACCACACTTGAAAACGAATACCTTTTCATTAAATTTAACTTCACTTTTAAAAGGGCTGAGTTATGAGAAATTATAAATCATTACTTCCTAGCCATAAAAGTCAAGATGAAAAAAGACTTGAAAAAATCGGAGCTGAATGTCTAGCTAAACTTGACTTAAACATAATTGATAATAACCCACGCACTTGTGATGCAAGATTGCTAAAGCATTTGGCATATCAATATGATGTAGATATAAATAATCTTAGCGAAAGTGAAGCTAGAAACTTACTTTCAAAAGCTTTTTTAATTCATAGATATTCAGGAACTTATTATGGTCTTAAAAACGCTTTATCTAATTATGATGAAACTTTAGAGTTAAATGATAACTATGGTAAGCCATATCATTTTAAAGTCTTATTAAAAATAAAGCAAGGCTTAAGCGAAGATAAGATTAAAGATATTTCAAAACTTATAAATAAGTTTAAAAATGTTCGTTCAGTTTGCGAACATATAGAACTTATCACAATACACGAAACACCACTTAAGATAAAGGCAGTTATGCAAATAAAGGAGTTTAAAGAACTATGACAATAATTACGAATGCAGGTAAAAAGCTAATAACACACGCAATTATAAATAAGCTTGATTTATTTATATCAAAGGTTGTTTATGCTGATTGTAATTTAGATACGCTGGATGAAAATACAGCGTCTTTAACAAATATCAAATATGAAAATCTTCCAACAAGCGTAAGAATAGATGAATTTGATAATTCAAAAATCATACTTGAAGCGGTATTAAAAAACGATACAGCACAAGATTTTTTCATAAATTGCGTTGGATTTGTTGCAAAAAATGAGGAACTTTTATGCTTTACTAAAACAAAAAGAACTCCAGTGCTAAGTAAAGCAACGGACGCAAATACTTCATTGTTTCATTATAAATTAGCAATAGAGCTTACAAATGCCAATGATTTAAGTATAAAAATAGATGAAACTATTGTTTATCCTACACTAGCACATTTTAATGCTTCTCAAAAAGCACAAGATGAGTTAATAGCTAAGTTAGGACTAGACAAAGTCAATACAAGCGATTTTACAGCTTCTCAAAACTTGCAAGATGAGAAAATAAAAACTCTTGAAAATACTAAAGCTGATAAAGCAGCTTTGAATAATTACTATACTAAAACAGAAACTTATACAAAAGCTGAGATTGATAAAAAAGATACAGAAAAGTATAATGCTTTAAATAATACTAAAGCTGATAAAGCAGCTTTGAATAATTACTATACTAAAACTGAAAGTAATAATCTATTAAACGCTAAAGTAGATACAAATACATATATAACAGAGCAAAACGCTCAAAACACTAGACTTACAAATCTTGAAAACTCAAGAGCTTTAAAGACTGATTTAAATAATTATTACACTAAAACTGAAACTTACACAAAAGCAGAAGTTGATACTAGAGACATACAGACAAGCAAAGTTGTACTTAAAAGCACAAGAAATTCGTCAGGGATTTGGACTATTACTAATCTTATTATTAATAAGCCATTGATAATAACAGCTTCATTAAGTGCTGGGGCAGGTGAGCATAGTGGTTTTGCATATTCTGTTCTTAGCGGAACTTTAGATTCTATAACAAATGGTGGTGGAAGCATAGTTTTTTCTTGTTGCACGCACTGGGATTCGCATCACTATGGCGATATGTCATCTTCTAGTTTCACAATAATACCTAACGATACAAGTGTATCTATAAAAATGAATATGTTACCAAAAACAATAGCAAGAGCATATCAGTAAAAAAGGATTTATAATGAAAATATTTATACTAGATAATTTGATAGTAAATATAGATAATGAAATAGATAGTAAAGCTTTAATAGAACAAAACGCGTGGGAAATGCCACAAGAACAAATTAAAAAAGTTTTTGGAGATTACGCTCATCTTGCAAGTAACGATAATTGCACTTTTGCAAAAAATGGCGATGGATATGATGTAATTTTTATACTTGATGAAAATAAACTGCTAGAAGATAGCAAAAATGCTAAATTAAATGAGCTAGAAAGTTTAAAATCATCAGCTGAGAATGCTGATATTTTATATAAAGATAAGCTTTATCAAGCAGATAGTAAAGCTAAAGAATTGCTAACTCAAAGTTTAGTTATTTTTAGCTCAGTTGGTGCAGTGCCTGATAATTTTGCTTGGAAAAGCTCTGATAATAGTCTTAATACTTTTAGCTTAGATGATTTAAAAAATCTATCTTTATTAATCGCACAAAGAACACAAGAAATTACAGCTAAATATTGGGCTTACAAAGAACAAATTAGAAATGCAACTACAAAAGAAGAATTAGATTTAATTAATATGGAGTTTTAGTATGACTAGGGTTGTTTTAAAGCCTTTTGACAAAGACAAGTTTGAGCTAATAGAAAATTACTCTTATGAATGTGGATTTGGTGTTGTTGATATTCCAACAGGTTATAAAACCAACGGGGCAAATATTCCAAGAGTGTTTTGGTCTATCTACCCACCAAATAGCCCAGAGTATCTAAGTGCTGTGGTGGTGCATGATTTTTTATGCGATAAAGCATATAAGAATGACAAAAATTATGATGACTTTATTTTAGCTGACAATATATTTTTTATTGCGTTAAAAGAATTAGGCGTTGATAGATTTAAATCAGCACTATTTTATCTATCTTGTAAGTCCTATCATTTTATGAAATATAAATTTTTAAGGAGGAACAAATGAGTGCAAATTTTGGTGTAAATGTAACCATTAGTGCTGAAGCTGCTCGTCCAATTAGTGTTCAAAGCAACACACCGATTGGGCTTGTTGGTACTAGCAACACACTTGATGTAGGCTTACATTTTTTTATGAGTATTGATGATGCGTTGAGTAAGTGTGGCAATGGTAGTATTAAAAAAGATTTAAAAGCTATAGACGAACAAGCCGTTAAAACTCAAATTATCTTAAGCGTATATGAAGATGATGAGATAAATACTATCACAAACGCTAAAGCAGCTATAAGCTTGTTTAAACAAGCTAAAGCTAAGTTTGATTATAGACCAAATTTACTTATCGCACCAATTTTAAGTGGAGAAGATGCTATAAAAAGTGAGCTTGAAAGCGTAGCAACTGCTCTTAAAGCAACTGCTATTATCGATTTAGCAGCTGAAAGTAGTGTGGATGCGATAGCTAAGATGAGAGAGTTTGGCTCTAAGCGTTTAATTGCAGCTTATCCATTTGTAAAGACTTGGAGTGATGAGCTAAATAGCTATGAATACACGCCACAAAGTGCAAGAATAGCTGGAATGATAGCTAAGACTGACGGAGAAAGCGAATTTGGTTACTCTGATAGTTATAGTAACCGCATAATGCTTGGCATTGCTGGAACTAAAGGCGATATTTATTATGAAATGGGCGAGTCTTGCGAAGCTGATGAACTAAGAAACGCTCATATTAGCACAATTATTCGTGAGCAAGGCTTTCGTACTTGGGGCGGTGAGACAAGTGATGTAGATACGATTTGGCAAGACCTAGCAAGAGTTAGAATATTTGACCGCATTAGTGAAGCGTGCCAAAAAGGTGTATTTTTTGCGATAGATAGAAAGGCTGATGAGCTTTATTTTGCTAAGCAAAGCGTAGAAGAACTTTTGCGAGGTCTGAAAGGTGCAAAAGTCTTACTAGGATATGAGCTAAGCTGGAGTGAGAAAAATACTAAAGCAACGATAACTGCAGGTAAGTTTTACCTAGATGTAAGAATGCAAAATAATCCAATAGTAAAACAACTAACGCTTGATTTTATCTATACAGATAAACACAGCGATGAATTAATGTCAATGCTTAGCAAGTAAAGGAGTTTAAATGAAAAGAAAAATACCTGACATTATAAGTGATTTAAATGTGTTTGTGGGCGGAAAAAGTTTTTTAGGAGTTTGCCCTAATTTTAAAATACCTGATATAACTCAAGTGATGGTAGAGCACAATGGGGCATTAAAGGGCAAAGTTGGCAGTGGCATTTATGAAGCACTTGAAATAACATTCAAGCTAAATGAGATTGATTTTGGTGTTTATGCTGATTTTGCAGCAAATAATAATAAAACACATATCCCACTTGCAATGCGTGAAAGCATCCATAAACAAGGCACTGGGGATTTACCACTTGCTGTGGAGCTTTTAGGAGAGTTTGAAAGCTTAGCTATAAACGAAGATAGCGTAGGAGCTACTAGAGAAATTACGCTTAAATTATATGCTGATGTATTTACTTTAAGGCAAAACGGAAAGCCAATAATTGTCTATGATAGATTAAATAGTGTTTTTGTGATTGGTGGTGTAGATATGATGAGTGAAATAAGAAAGAATTTAGAGTTATAAAAAAAGGAGTAACAATGTTAGGAAATATAGAAATAAACGGACAAAAATACGATGTAAGAAAACCAAAAGTAAAAGACATAAAAGGACTTGACTTAGCTAAAAGTGATGATGTGATGGAGCTTAGTAAACGCTGCATAATTGGACTTGCTCCAGCTGAAGTTGAAGAGTGTGAGCTAGGCGTCTTAATCAAGGCTTCAAAACTAATAGGTGAGTATGTAGAAAAAAACTTATAGGTGGGCGTGATGAAATGCGTGAGAATTATCACGCCCTTGTTAGCATAATAAGTAGGTTTTATCATTCTAGCATTGAAGTTGTAGAAAACTTGGCGCTTGATGATTTTAAAAAGTATTTTAATAACGTGCAAAATGCAGTGGAGCAGATACATTGAAAATATTAGATTTATTTAGTGGAATTGGCGGGATTAGTTTAGGTTTTGCTAGTGCAAACTTTAGCGAATATGATTTTAGCTTAAAACCTAACGAGCAAAAAGCAAAAAATGATGGATTTTTTAAAACTATTGCGTTTTGTGAGATTGAGCCGTTTTGCAAAAAAATCTTAGCAAAAAACTATCCTAACACAAAAATATATGATGATGTAAAGACCTTGCCACTTGATGAGCTACGGGGGGGGGGTAGATATAATCACTGGTGGTTTTCCTTGCCAGGACTTAAGTGTAGCAGGAGGTCAAGCTGGGCTTAAAGGTGAGCGTAGTGGGTTGTTTTATGAAATGTTAAGAATTGCAAGAGAATTAAAACCTGATTACATTTTTTTTGAAAATGTTCCACAACTTTTATATAAAGGAGAATTATTTAATGAATTTGATACAAAAGTTCGTGAAAGTGGATACAAATACAAAGCTTTCATACTATCAGCTAAAGAATGTGCCTACTTGCACGAGCGAAAAAGAGCGTTTATTATTGCCTACCCCGCTGGCAAGCGATTGCTGGTCTCTTCAGCATTTTGGAAGCAAGTCGGAGTTAAAAGCATACGAGAACAAAAAACAGAAGAGATTATCAACTTTGCTCTTAATCTCCATAAAGACTTTAAGAAAGCACCAGAGCGAACAAGAGCATTTAGCGATACTTACAAACCAATACGAACAAATGATGGGCTATCCGTTGAATTGGACCGCATAAAAGCACTAGGTAATGCTGTAGTGCCTGAAGTTGTAAGTATTTTTGCAAGAGCTATAAAAGAAAATGAGAGATTGAAGGAAAAAAATGAATAATGCGGAGTTAAAATTATATACTAAAGCTCCTTTACCCTTTCAAGGGCAAAAGAGAAATTTTATAAAAGAAATCATAGAGCTTGTGCGTTCATATAATGATGAAAACATAATTTTTATAGACGCTTTTGGCGGTTCTGGTTTAATATCAAATACAATTAAATACACTTGTCCTAAAGCCCGTGTAATTTGGAATGATTACGATAACTATCAGCAAAGACTTGATAATATAGAACAAACAAACGAAATTTTAAAGCGTTTTGAGTTTTTAAGCGTATATAAAAAGAATGAAAAAATAAGTGATGAGCATAAAGAATTAGTCTTAAAAATATGTAAAGAATATGAAGAAAAAGGATATTTTATAGATTATTTAACTATTAGCTCACAAGTTCTTTTTGGTGGGGCTTATGCTTTTAACTTTAATGATTTAAAAAGCAAAAGGTTTTTTTGCAAAGCACATTTACCTATACTTTACAACACTCAAAACTATTTAAAAAATGTTGAGCGTGTAAGCTTAGATGCGTTTGAATTGATAAATAATTATAAAGATAATCCTAATGCAATTTTAGTGCTTGACCCGCCATATTTACAAACCGATACGGGTGGATATAATATGAGTAAAAGTTGGACTTTAGCTAAGTTTTTAAAAATTATTACTATGGCACAAAGCTATCGTAATTTTATATTTTTTAGTAGTGAAAAATCACAAGCTTTAGAGTTTTTTGAATGGGCTAATTATTGCAATAATACTTTTTCAAATTTAAAAATAATTAAAAAAACACATTCAAATTTGGCTGGTGGCAAAGCAAGAAAAGGAGATTATTTGTTTCATAACCTAGCTAATTGTAAGCTAGGCGAAGTGATTTAATGTTAAAAAAAATCTTAGTTTTTAACATATTTAGTTTATGTGTTAAAAATTTTATGATTTTTTAACACGAACTACCGAGAATTGCTCGGTAGTTGCTTACTCATCATCTTTTAAATCGTTTTCAATAATCCACGATTTGCTAAAGTCTTTATCAGCAAACAATTCTTTAAGTCCTGTTTCACATTTTAAGCGAAGTAATTCTTCAGCACTCATTCCCATTTTTTTCATTATAAAGCTATCACTATGACCTGCTTTTACAAGTGCCGTAATAATCTCTTCCATTTTTTCTATAATATGAACTCCCCTTGCACGATTGTGGCGTATTGTTGAATACATTCTTTCTTCAAGTGGTTTGTCTATAACAACTACAGGCAAACATCCTTTTTCACGCTCATAAATTTCTTTATTTTTCTTCATAGTCATATATCTATGAAAGCCATCTACTATCTCATAAATATCTTTATCTTTATCATAATAGCAAACTATAGGTTGAGTGTAACCATCTTCTAAAATTGAAGTTTCAAGTAGTTTCATTTCAGGTGCTGCTACTTGATTTGGATTATATGCATTTGCTTGTATTTTATCTATGCTTACTGCTTTTACATTGTAAATTGGTGATTTCATTATAACTCCTTGTATTTTTTTTCTGCTATTTGTCTAAAGACTTGTTGTTCTTTTGTAGGTGCAAAACCCATATATTTACATACAAAATCATTTTTGAGTATGCAAACACACATTCGTTTATAACTTGGCACACTTGCAAATTCTTTCACATCTGCATCATCTGGGTAATCGCCAAATGTTACTACTTCTTTTGAACTGATTTTTGAGATTTTGCCTTTTTTCTCATACTTAATGCCTAGTTTGTCAAGTTCTGCAAGTGTTTCATCTTTTAACGCCCCACCTTTTTCAGCCCAAAACTTTAAAGAAGTATTGAATTTCTTTTGATAGCTTTCTGCTAGTTTTGGTGGTAAAGCATTTAGCAAAAACTCTAAATAAGATTTCCAAGTGTGATTTTTAGGTAGTTTGACATTACGCCACGCTACAAGCTGTGTATCTCCGTATTTACTAGCAAAATCAACTCCGTTAATTCTATGTAACATCTTTGCCCAATTATTTGGGTCAAGCACTCTAAAGAAGTTTAAAACATTTATAGCACAATCATTAAAAGCACTTGCTACTCTCATTTGTTCAGGTTTTAAACCTGCTTTAAAAAATAAATCATAAACTGGATTATATTTATAATTAAATTTAAAATTAGCTACCCAAATATCTTGTGTAGTCCAATCATAAATAGGATAAAAATTATAAAGTTTCTCACCCATTTTTGTGCTAAATTTATAACCTTTGTATGGGCTTTTGCTTTGTGCTATTGCTCTAAAACGATTTAAGCTTTCATCTGCTCTAATGCCAATTAAAAACGCTAAATCTTTTACTTTTAATTGCTCTTGTAACCAAAAAGCAAATTCAATATTAAACTCATAATCACTTATAGGATTTTCTTTATCCCAAAAAGAAAAATTATGATTTTCTTCTGTGATTGCATAAGTTGGTGGAGTAAATAGCCATTTTTCTTTATCTTTTAGTTTCCAAGGTTGCCAATATGTTTGCTCCCAGCTGATAGCACATTGTGCTTTAACAGGCATACAAATATAAAAAATTTGTTTAAAATACTTTTTATTTTCTTTAATAAAGTCTTGCACGAATGCTGTAGTTTGTGAATATTGTGCTTCATAATCCATATGGTATAAATAAATATTTGTTTTATTATCAGGGTGTTTTTTCTTATAATCTAAAACTAAATTTGCAAGTAAGGTGCTATCTTTACCACCACTAAAACTAATGCAAACATTTTTAAAATCACGCATAATAAAACTTATTCTATCACAAGCACTGTCATATACATTTTTATCTATGTATGTTTTACCTAGTGTTTTCATTACTTATCCTTTATATTTTTCAATAATGGCTAACAACTCATCAAGCTTTAAGCCCTTTTCGTAATGATACAAAAATGGCTCTACCCACGATGGGATTTCTTTATCATCTTTCCAATTAGTAGAAATACCCGTATAACTAACATTTGCAATTTCTGCGAAGTCTTTCCTACTAAGCCCTAATTCTTTAATCTTTTTGTCAAATTCTAATCTTGTCATTAAAGCCCTTTTTAGTAAATAATTAAAAAAATTATATTATTTTTTAGTAAATAACATAAAAAAGCCTTGACATTTTTAGTAAAGTATGGTAATATTATAATGTTTTTTTAGTAGATTACTAAAAAACAAAAAAATGAAAGGAGAGGCATAATGAAAAAGCTAGATAAAAAAATCAAAACTGCAACCTTGATTTTATTAGTTTTAGAAATCATTAATGCATTTATGAAGTTTCTTTCATATCTGTAAATGATTATTAGCAAGGGGGCAGGTTGCCCCACACAAAAAAGCTTAAACATTATGCTAGTCCTTATTATATCACAAGGAGTTAAAAATGGTGGAGTTTTTAGAGGTTTTACAAGTTTTGTTACTTGTATATGTAGCATTAATAATTAGTAGTAAAGGAGAAAACAAATGAACTGGAATAAAGTAGAGTGTCAAGCAAACTGCATAATACATAGCACAGGTAGAGCTGATTTGATAAAAATACCTACTACGAATTGGGAGTTTTGGCACCCATCAAAGCTAGTAAGACAATATGGCAAAAGTGGTTATATGATAAGTATAAGCTATACCGATGATTTTTCTTTTAATTTGAAAAAGAAAAGTAAAAGTGGTAAAAGTATTGTTAAAGAAATAGAAATAAGTGGCACTGCATTTGCTGATTATTTTAATAATCCTAGCGAAAATGGACTTGATTAATGGTAAAGGTCAGGTATTTAGGCATTGAAACGCATACTGAAAATGCCTTGTTAGTAAAGCTTAGCTCGGATATGTGGGTGCCTAAATCTATTGTAAAAAAACTCACAACCAAGCATATTTATTTGCCTGAGTGGTTTTGTAAAAAGTATAACATTGTTGGCGAAAGCACTTATCATAAACCACAACCAATGCAAGTAAATGAAGTAAAAGTACTTGATGAGTTGGTGTGGAATGAAAATAAATAAACTTGAAATAATCCAGCATCTTGCTGAAACTAAGCTCTCGCAATTAAGGGCGGGGGCTTTATTTATGGAAATGGGGACAGGCAAAACTAAAGTAGCACTTGATTTGGCTAAACTTAAAGAATTTTATTTTGATAAAGTTTTATGGATAGCACCAGCATCTTTACTACGCTCAAAAAATTATAAAAATGAGATAGAAAAGTGGAATAAATTAAATAAAGAAATGGTATTTTTTAGCGTTGAAAGTATAGGTTCTAGTGATAGATTATTTTTGAATATGTTTAAACTTGTTAAAAACAATAAAATATTTTGTATTGTTGATGAAAGTATAACTATAAAAAATACCGATGCAAAAAGAGTTGATAGGCTTTTACTTATGTCGCAGTTTATGGAATTTAAATTGATTTTGAATGGAACTCCGCTTTCAAAAGGACTTATTGATTTGTATTCACAAATTAAGTTTTTAAGTCCTAAAATTTTAAATATGACCGAAACACAATTTGCTAACCATTTTTTAGTTTATGAAAAAACACATTTTAGGGGTTGGCGTAGGTGGAGTAAGCCATTTAATGAAGAAGCGTTGATAAAAATAATTGAGCCGTATATTTTCAAAGCTGATTTAAATATAAATGTAAAAATACATTTTAAAACTATATATTTTAAATTAAGTAATTTGGAGCAAAGTAATTACACACACTTTAAAGAAAACTTTTTAAAAAAATGTAAAGAGCTTGATTTTTTTGCTATTAGTACTGCTTTTCAGCGTTATTATACTTATTGTAGTGCTAAAGCTAGTGGGTTTAAAAAATTAATTATGGATATAAACTCAAGGGGCGAATTTGCTCTAGTATTTGTTAAATATATTAACGAACTTGAAAAGCTTGAATTTATATTTGATAGCTTGGAGTTAAAATATAAGATTTTAAGTGGCAATAGAAAAGATGAGCTAGATGAAAGCTCTTGTATAGTTTCAACTTATGGTACTGGTAGCTTGGGTTTGAATTTGCAATATATTAATAATGTTATATTTTTTACGCCTACTTTTGATTATAAAGATGTTTTGCAAGGCTTGGCTCGTTCATATCGCACAGGACAAACAAAAGATGTTTATGTTTATCATTTTTACATAAATACAGGGCTTGATTATCTAATAAAAAGCAGTTTAAAGAAAAAAGGTCGTGTGCTTGATAATGTAAAAAGACTAATTAGCAAAACTGAAGCTTTAAAACTTTAAATAATTTAAGTTTAATATAAACTTTAATTTTAATTTGATATTTTTTATCATTTTATGCTTAGTTTTCTTAAACGCTAGTTTAAGTTTAAATTAAGCTTTTTTAATTTATATTGAAAATAGCTTGAAACTACCTTGAAATAGTGTTTTAAAGCTGTTTTGGTAAGTTAATATTTTTTAAGTTTATTTTAAGATTATTTTTGAAACCTTAAACTATATCAAAAATTATTAAAACACGATTTCAAGGGCTTTGCAATATTAATTCAATTTTGTGCATTTTGTGAGATTTGCATTTGTTACACGTGCGTATTTTTGTGCGTTGTTTTTGTGTATTTTAAAAGCTCTTTAAAACCTTATCAAATAAGACTTTAAGCAACTTTTACAATCAATTATTTTTTTTAAAAATTCGCTACTTTTGTGTGTAACATATACATCTCCCCCTTATACCAAACGACCTGCTTTAGCGTATTCATATATATTCAATAAAGACGCTTTCAATACTCAAGAAATGGAAGTAAAAAATTTAAATCATAAATCAGATTTTATATTAATTAGAATATTATTCTTTCCTATACTTATATTTTTTGTAATATTAGATATTTTATCAAGTTATTTAATATTGTTTTTCTTAAATGGTAAAAACTTAAAAACTTACACAATATATCAAACTAAAACCAAGCTAGTTTCATTGCCTTTTATTGATGATTTATCGGTTTATTTTTTATACACAGAGTTTAGACAAAAGTATTCTGCAATGAGTAAAGGTGGCTATGAAATGGAAGCAAAAGAAGAAGCACAATCGCTAGGTGAAAAATATATAGTAAAACAACAAAAGAAAATTGAAAAGATTTTAAGTGAAAAGTCTTCAAATACAATTAAATAATTTTAATTTTTATATAAATTACCTTTAAAATATAATGTATTATAAAATAAATTCTAATTCAAATCACAAGAATTTGAATTAGATATTTTTGTTAATCAAGAGAATTGATATCGCTTATTTCGTGATGGATATATCTTTCATCGTTTTCTAAGGTATCAACGCTTTTAAACATTCTTTCCCAGCGGATATTATAATCATCATCCCAGCTTAGATAAACAAACCAAGGCTTACCTTCAATATATTTATAATCTACACTTCCCCAAAAGCGGCTATCGTTTGAATGGTCACGATTATCACCCATCATAAAGTATTCATTGCTAGGCACCTTATAATAATACGCTTTAATATCACTTCTTAATTCACTAACATAAATTGGCTTCATTGCAAACTCACCCTTAGCCATAAAGTATTCTATGACCTTATCAAAATCCACTCTTTCATCATAATGAATACCCTTTTTAGTATAAGGCTCTTTTATGTATAATTTGCCTTGTAAAATCACTTGTTTATTAGCAGGATAATTTGCTCTCATATATTCATCTCCTTCGTGCATTCTTACATAAAGGGTCTTATTTGCAAATATTATCTCATCATCTCCTAAAGCAACGCAGCGTTTAACATAATGTAGCTTTGTATTATGCGGATACAAAAACACCACTATATCATCTCTTTTAGGCTTAGCATAGCTTAATAAATGCCCATCGCCTTTAAAATCAGGCAACACAGGAACTTCTAGGAATGGAATTCTAGGAGTTGGTATCCCGTAGGCGAATTTTTTTACAAATAAATGGTCTCCTACCAAAAGTGTGTTTTTCATAGAGCCACTTGGTATTGTAAAAGCTTGAGCTACGAAAAATATAAAAACAAGAACAAATACAATAGTCCCTGTCCATGAATTCCAAAAATCAACTAATTTTTGCCATTTTGTTTTATTTTCTTGCATTTTCTTCCTTTTTTAATCTTGCTTCATATGTGTTTTGCATTAGTGCATAAATAGTCATAGGTCCTACTCCGCCAGGAACTGGAGTAATCATACTAGCTTTATTACTTGTCTTAAGATAATCTCCTGATAGTTTTTTGCCATCAATTTCTTTGCAAATCCCAACATCAATTAAAATAGCTCCATTTTTTATAAAATCATCATTTATTAGATGAATTACACCTGTAGCACTTATTAAAATATCAGCGTTTAAAGTATGCTCTTTTAAATCTTTTGTATATTTGTGGCATACGCTAACACTTGCACCTTCATTAATCATCATAGCAGCAAGTGGGCGACCTACTATGATACTATCGTTTATTATGCAAATATTTTTGCCTTTTACACCGATACCATAATGCTTCATCAAAATATCAATTCCAAGCGGGGTGCAAGCATAAAAATGTGGTTTTAAATTCGCTAAGACTAAACCTAAATTAAGTGGAGTAAAACCATCTACATCTTTAATAGGATTTATAGCGTTTATGATATTGTCTTTATTAATATGATTTGGTAAAGGTAGTTGCACTAAGATAGCATCTATACTATCATCATCATTTAAATCTCTTATGATTTTTAATAATTCTTCTTCGCTAATACTACTATCTAGCTTATAATCTTTACTAATTATTCCTAATTCATTACAAGCTTTTAATTTACTTCTTACATAAACCCCACTAGCATAATCATCTCCTACTAAAATTACAGCTAAGCAAGGTTTGGTTTTTAGCTCATTAATTTTGAGTTTTAATTGTGCGTATAATTCTTTGCTTAATTTTTTTCCATCTAGTATCAATTTGTAACCTTTATAAAAATAAAGATTGTATTATAACCCTTAAAAACAACGGATTATAAAATGAAATCAAAATTAATATTATTAGTTTTTAGCGTATTTGTTTATGCTAATAGTGATTTTTTAAGCAAAGATGAATATCAATTAAGCTTGTATCAAAACCCAAGGGGAATTGGTTGTGATAAATGTCACGGGCTTGATGGAAGTGAGCAAATATTTGCTACTTATAAAGAAAATGGAAAAACCATTCAAGTAATAATCCCTAGTATTAAAAATATTAGTTATGAGAATTTTTATAAAGCCTTAGTTAGTAAAACAAGTTCAAAAAATATAATGCCAAATTATTATTTAACAAATGAAGAAATAAAAAATTTATACTTATATATCAAGAAAAAAGGAGAAAAAAATGACAAATAAAGAAGCTTTCGCACAAGCACAAACATTAATAGCAGGTGGGGTTAATTCTCCTGTAAGAGCGTTTAAAAGTGTAGGTAGTGAGCCTGTATTTATAAAAAAGGGAGATGGCGCTTATATAATTGATATTGAAGATAAAAAATACCTTGATTTAGTTCAAAGCTATGGACCTTGCATTTTAGGACACGCTGATATAAATGTAACAAACGCTATTATTAATGCAGCAAAAGATGGCACAAGTTATGGTGCTCCTACATTAGCTGAAAGCAAATTAGCACAAAAAGTTATATCATTGTATCCTGCAATAGAGCAAATTAGATTTGTAAATAGTGGCACAGAAGCTACTATGAGTGCAATTCGCTTAGCAAGAGCTTATTCTAATCGTGATGGGCTTATAAAATTTGATGGTTGTTATCACGGACACGCTGATATGCTTTTAGTAAATGCAGGAAGTGGTTTAGCTACTTTTAATACTCCAAGCTCAAGTGGAGTTAGTAAAAACGCTGTAAAAGATACTTATACAGCTAAATACAATGATATAGAAAGCGTAAAAGAGCAAATTGCTATAGCAAAGAGTAATGGTAGTGAAATAGGTGTGATTATTATTGAACCAATTGCAGGAAATATGGGTTTTGTCCCTGCTAAAAAAGAGTTTTTAGAAGACCTTAGAAAGCTTTGTGATGAATTAAAAATCGTTTTGATTTTTGATGAAGTTATGAGTGGTTTTAGAGCTGCTTTAGGTGGGGCTTTAGAGATTTATAAAGTTGTGCCTGATATGGTTTGTTTTGGCAAGGTTATTGGTGGGGGACTTCCTGTTGGAGCTTACGCTGCAAAAAAAGAAATTATGCAACTTCTAAGCCCACTAGGCGGAGTATATCAAGCAGGAACGCTAAGTGGAAATCCACTTGCAATGGCAGCAGGTATTGCAAATCTTGAGCAATTAAACGATGATATTTATAAAAAATGTGACAAATGGGCAAAAAATGCAATTAATGCTATGTTAGATGAGAGTAAAAGTGCAGGAGTGCCTTTTGTAGCTAAAAATATAGGTTCAATGTTAGGATTTTTCTTTAATGAAAAATACCCATTAAATTACGATGACGCTAAGACAAGTGATACAGCTAAGTTTTCAAGATTTCATAAAATTATGCTAGAAAATGGAGTAAATCTTGCACCATCAACCTATGAAACTGCATTTATTTGCTCTAAGTTTGAAGATAAAGAATTTGAAATATTTATAAATGCGTTCAAAAAGGCTATTCGTGCATAACGAAGAAAATAAAAGAGCTAAAAAAGTAAAAAGTGTAATAGACGCTGCAAATCATCTAAGCTTAGGCATTAGCATTGTAGTTGCAGTGCTAATTGGCGTTGGTTTAGGAATTTTACTCGCTAAGATTTATAAGCCTTTATTTTTCGTAGGACTTGCGTTTGGAATAGCAGCTGCAATTTCAAATGTATATAAGGCTTATAAATTATTATTAAAAATCAACGAAGATGATAAGAAATAAAGTCTTTTTAACCTTAAATCAAGGTTAAAAAGGCCAAATAGTTTCAACTGCTTTTGTTCCCCAAGGTTTTTTAGTAGCTTTATCAATTTCGCCTTGAGTTGAATAAAGTATTTTAGCGTCTGCTATGTATTTACTCTCAATTGTGTTTTGACCTGTTATATCATAAGGTCTAATTACTCCAGAGATTTGAACGATTTGTTTTTCTCCGTTTATTAATAATTGTCTTTTTCCTTCAATAAAATAATTTCCATTAGCCAATACCTTTATTACTCTAGCACTAATTGTTGTTTGAAATTTTTCATTTCTACTAGCTTGACCGCTACCACTAAAATCTGAATTATTTTTTGTTTGAAAGCCAATATCTGCTGATTTATTAAGACTTGATAATAATCCTGCAAAAACTCCGGAATTTAAATTAGCATTAGAAGATTTATTCGTGCTTTTACTAGCTTTGCTACTTTGGCTAGTATCTTCTTTAATAATTATCGTAACTATATCATTTACATTCATAGCTTTATTATCGCTAAAAAGTGGATTAGAGCCTTTTCCAAAAAGTGAGCCTGGACTTCCTAAATTATTATCAGCCTTAGGTTCAATTTGCTCTACATATGTTGGAGCTTTCATATCCATTTGCGGATCAGCCAAACCACAACCCGAAATTAACAAAGGGAAAACAAAATATTTTATGTAATTTTTTTTCATATTTTCTTCCTTATTTATTAATATTTTAGGCATATACTCTAGCGAAAATTAATCAATGAAGGAGTAGCAATGAATGCGATTTACTTTCAAAAACAAAGCAGGGAAAGTTTAGATAATCTTGCTATAAAATTATCAAAAAAATATTCAAATATTGTTGTTTTCCAAGCACTTGCTTGTGAAGACGGGGTGTGTGGTTTAAATAAATTATCAAAAGAGCATAATATAAAAACTGAATACTTATACGATAGTGCAACAGGCGTTAAAGAGTATTTGAAAAATGAAAATACTTTTTATAAAAATATAATCATTAAAGTTAATGAATTAAAAGCTAAATATGATTTTGTATTAGTTGCTAGTTTTGGAGTTTTTGGTGGTCTTGATACTTTTTGGATAAATCTAAAACTAAGTAAAGAGCTTAATTTAAATTATGTAATTGATAATGATTTAACCAAATTTGAGTTTGCTAAAATTCATCATAAATACGCAAGTTTATATAATGAAAATACAAGCTTAGATGAGTTATTAAATCTTAAAAAACCTGATTATATAAGTCCAATGGCATTTGAAGTTATGCTAGAGAGCAAGGCTAAAGAAAATATTAAAACCATAGTTTTACCAGAAGGAAATGACGAGCGTATTTTAAAGGCTGCTAGTATTTTATTAGAAGGTAAAGCTGTTAAATTAATTATCTTAGGAAACAATAAAGAAATAGCACAAAAAGCTAGTGATTTAGGTATAGATTTAGATGATGTTAAGACTTATAATCCAGGTAATTCATCATTAGATGATGAATGTGCAAATGCACTTTATGAAGCTAGAAAATCAAAGGGAATGAGCCTTGAGCAAGCAAAAGAACTTATAAAAGATAGAAATTATTTTGGAACTTTATTAGTTCATTTAGGCTACGCTGATGCTATGGTTAGCGGGGCTGCATGTTCAACTGCTGATACAATTCGCCCAGCTCTTCAAATAGTTAAAACTAAACCAGGTGTTAAGAGTGTAAGTGGTGGATTTTTTATGTGCTTAAGTGATAAGGTTTGGTATTTTGCTGATTGTGCAGTAAATCCTAATCCAACTCCTGAAAATCTAGCCGAAATTGCAAGTGTTAGTGCAGCTACTTATAAGGCTTTTGGTTTTGAGCCAAGAGTTGCAATGCTATCTTATTCAACTGCAAATAGCGGTAGTGGAGTAAGCGTTGATTTAGTAAAACAAGCGTGCGAATTAGCAAAAGCTTATGAGGGATTAAATTATGATGGTCCTATACAATTTGACGCAGCAGTAGATATTGCAACAGCAAGTAAAAAAATGCCTGATAGCAAAGTAGCAGGAAAGGCAAATGTATTTGTATTCCCTGATTTAAATGCAGGAAATATAGCTTATAAAGCAGTGCAAAGAAGTGCAGGGGCTATTGCGGTTGGTCCTGTTTTGCAAGGTTTAAACAAACCTATTAATGATTTAAGTAGGGGTTGTTTGGTTGAAGATATTGTAAATACATGCTTAATTAGTGCAATTCAAGCACAATAAATTATAAAAAAGGAAAAATTATGAAAAAAATATTAGTTTTAAATGCAGGTTCAAGCTCACTGAAATTCCAATTATTTTTTAATGAAGATAGTGTTGCGAGTGGTTTGGTTGAGCAAATTGGAGAAAGCAATTCAAGAGCAAAAATTAAATTTGATGGCAAAGAATTAGAGCATTTAGGTGGCATAAATAATCACGAAGATGGCTTAAAAGTAGTTCGTGATTTATTTGCTAAAAGCGGACTTTTAACTGATTTTAATGAATTAGCAGCAGTAGGTCATCGTGTAGTGCATGGTGGAGATAAATTTATTAAAGCAACATTAGTTGATGATAAATGTTTAAAAGCTTTAGATGAATTAGTAAAATTAGCACCTTTACATAATCCTGCAAATATTTCAGGAATTAAAACAATTATAAATCTTGCTCCAAGTGTTAAAAATATAGCAGTATTTGATACAGCATTTCATCAAACAATGCCAGAAATCGCATATCGCTATGCAATAGCTAATAAATATTATGAAGAAGATGGCGTTAGAAGATACGGCTTTCACGGAACATCTCATGAATTTGTAACTCGTGAAGCGGAAAAATTCTTAGGTATTAAAAACATAGATGCAATTACAGCTCACTTGGGAAATGGTGCAAGTATTAGTGCTATTAAAGATGGTAAATGCGTTGATACTTCAATGGGTCTTACTCCACTTGAAGGATTAATGATGGGAACTAGATGTGGGGATATTGATGCTGGAGCTTTATTTTATTTAGCATATAACAAAGGTTTAAGCATTGCTGAACTTGATAAAATTTGCAATAAACAAAGTGGTTTATTAGGAATTTGTGGTGCAAATGATATGCGTGAAATTGAAGAAAAAATGCAAAATGGTGATAAGAAAGCAAAATTAGCATTTGATATGTTTTGCTATAGAATTGCAAAATACATAGGCTCATACCTTGCAGTAACTCCTGCTAAGGCTCTAATTTTTACAGCAGGTATTGGTGAAAATGATGATTTAATGAGAGCTGCGGTTTGTAAGCAACTTGCACATCTTGGCTTTAGCATTGATGAAGAAAAAAATGCTAAGCGTGAAAAAGTAGCTAGAAATATAGCAAAAGCTGATTCAAAATACCCAATTTTAGTTATTCCAACTAACGAAGAATTATCAATAGTAAAACAAACAATGGAACTTATTTAATCCTATTGATTTAAATTCTTGTAAAACTATAAATAATTAAACATTATTTGTAGTTTTACTGCCATTATATCTTCTTAATTGTATTTTATTTTATATGTTGGGATCGCATAACCACACCCATCTATATAATATTCTCTCTCTTCTTTTTCCTTAGTATATGAGTTATATAACATTACTTGCATTTCATCTCCATCTATAAATTGAAATGAATTTTTATCAAAAAATCTTTTTTCAAAAAATACTAGATTATTGTTAAATTCATTAACTTCTTTTAATTCTAAACTATCTAAAGTTTTAAGAGATTTAACTTCATCAATGCTATTATAATTTTGCACTTCATATATTTTTGCATTACTTAATTTAAAATAATTTACAATTGCTCTTTTATATTTTTCTTCTTTTTCTAAATTACATTTATATCCGCTTTTAGAATAATCATATTTATAATTTGTATACTCATTTTTAAAATCCCAAAATAATAAATAGCTTTCTACTTCTAATTGCCTTTCAAGAGAGCAAAGCTCTTCTTTAGTTTTAAGAAATTTATCATAAGTTGAACTAAAGTATTTACTATAGATATCGTATGAATACTGAACAAGCATTAAAAAAGCGAAAATAGCAATGATAAAAAACGCTAAACTCAAACCAACAAATAAAGATTTTTTTTATTAATTCTTTAATAAAAGAAAACATTTAACACCTCATATTTTTAATATAATCTTGTATTCTAATTTAAATCCTTTAAGGAATTTAAATTAGATTAATTATTTTTTATTGATTATATTTTTTATGATTGTTTCTAATTTATCATTATTAAATTGTTTTTCAAAGGTAATATTTATACCTTTAAAAAGACTTTCTGCGTTAGTAATTTTCGCATTTTCATCACTTCTTAGATTGATTTTGCTATCTACGCCTTTACTTTCAAGCACAAAATAATGGATATTTTCTTTATCATCTTTTAATACATAAGCAAAATCAGGCGAATAGCTAAATCCACCCACTACAGGGATTTTTAATGAGTTTTTAGGTATTTTCATAAAGACTTGTATGCTTTTTATATCTTCTTTTATTATTTCTTGCTCAATTTTACTATCATAAAAAATCTGCTCGTATAAAAAGGTATTATTTGCTAATTCATCTCCACCTAAAACACCTATATCACTAGCATTTATTTCATTTAATATTTCACCTTTTTCATTAGTGATTTTGGTAGGATGAATGTGGTGTGAAAACTCTTCGTAAGATATGCTAAAAAGCTTACTAGAATTACTTAAAAGATAAAAATTAAATTCCTTACAAATAGCATTCAAGCTAGGCTCATTTAAATAATCATTTATGTTAAATAAACCATCTTTCATTAACTCATAAAAGGCTTTATGTAAAGTGTTTAGATTAAGACCTAATTTCGTGCTAAGTCCTAGCAAAAACTCTCCATAATTTAGAGTTTTTATATTTATTTTATTATTTAGAATATCTTTTTGGCTTTTTAATTGATTATTATTTACGCTTAATTGTGTAATTTTTATATAACTTGAATTATCTTTTGCTTTAAATTCTTTTAAAAACTCTTTAAAATTAGCTAAAAACACATTTTCAATGGCATCGTATTTTAAAAATACTTTTTTGTTTATTTCTTCCCATAAAGCCTTGATTTGTGGATATAAATTAGTTTTGATTTTTACTTTATTTTCTAATTCATTAGAGTTTTTAATCTTGCCTTTTTTAATGTTATTTTTGCTAAATGCTTTTGGATATTTTGCTTTTAAAATATCTACATTTATTATCTTACTTCGCTTGTTTATAGCACCGCATTCTAAAAGCTCATCATAAATCAAATCTTCATCTAAATCATATTCACTTAAAATTATTTTATAAATTTTCTCATCTAATAAATCATCTATTTTTATATCAAAACACTCATCACTTATCTCAATTTCATTTATAAGTTTTTGAGTAAAATCACTCTCACTAGCATCTACGAAATAATTTAAATAATATTCTTTATTAGTAATTCTATTGCCGTATTCATCAACAGGAAGCCTAAGCCCACGCCCAACTTCTTGAAGCTTACTTATCTCACTTCCGCTACTTCTAAGTTTGCAAATATTAAATACATTTGGATTATCCCAACCTTCTTTAAGCGTCCATTTTGAAAATATAAATCTTCTAGTATTATTAAGACTAAGTAGGCTCATTTTATCGTGCAAAATCTCATTTATTTCTTGCTCTATTTTATCATCTTTATCGCTATTATCTTTTGAAAAATAACCGCCGTGAGTAAGGCTAATATCGTTTAAAGATTTTTGTAAATATTCTTTATAAAATCCTGTGCTAAGCTTTAATTCTTCTTCTAGTTTGCTTTTTAATGCCTTTTCAAAATATTCTTTTAGCCTTGCGTTTTCTCCACGATAAGAATTTATATCATCTATAAAAAATAAGCTTAAAGGCTTTAATTTTATCTTTTGATTTAAAAACTCTCGCTCTAACTTAAAATGCTCATCTAAACAAGCATTTATCATTTGCTTAGCTAAATCATCATTAAAGCTAAAAGGATTAAATTTGTTATCTTTAATTAGCTCTACGCCATTTGATAAAAGCACTTTTTGCTTGCTTAAGTCTTGCACGAAAATATCTAAAAAATCATAAAAACAAGCGAAATTTTGCCCCTTGCTAAGTCTAAACTCACGCTTTTTATCATCACAAAAAATAGCTTCATTATCTACTATATCTTGAAGTTTAATATAAGCTTTATTTCCTATTTCAAATTCTTGCACGAAAGTTTTTACACCTTTAACCAAATTATCATTAAAGGCCTTAAGTGGGGTTAGGTTATAAAGTAGGTTTGAGTTTTCTTTAAAAGTCGCTCCATATCTTAATATAAATTGTGGTTTTAGTTTTAAAACATTTTCCCAAGTTTTACTAGCTTTATCAAATTTATGTGGCTCATCAATGATTAAAATACTTTTAGTATCTGCTAATGCGGGAAATATGCTAAAAAATCTATCAAAAAGATTGCTTTCAAATTCTTTTTTAAAAGTATCTGAATTAAGCATTCCTGCATTTATTAAAAGCACTCTTATAGAAGCTTTATCATCGTGATTGCAAAAATCTTTTATGCTTTGTGGCATTTGCTCTTTTTTACTTGATTTTTCGCTTTTTACTTCGTAAAAACTTAAGCTTTTTTTAAACTCATCTATAAAATGTTGGCGTGATAGCTCAAAAAAACTTTTAGTCCCTGATTTAATAGCTAAAGTTGGCACAAGCACTATAAAGCTATCATATCCATAAGTTTCATTTAGCATAAACATAGTTTTTGTGTAAGTGTAGGTTTTACCTGTGCCTGTTTGCATACAAATATCATAAGTGTTATCATTTATAAAGTTTTGGTTTTTTATACCATTAAACTCTTGAATTTCTTTAACATTTGCCTTTATATCATTACTTGAAAATATTTTTAAAACACTTTGAATAGCTATATTTTGATATTCTAAATCATTAGTATAATTAAAGCTACCCATCTTAAAATCTCACTTGTAATTTAATGCCTAATTTAATTAAAGCTTCTTTTAAACTCTTATGTTCGCTACTTGTAAAACTGGCATTGTATAAAATAACTCTTTCGCAAATTAGCTCACTATCTTGTAATTTTTGCATTAGGGTTTTTATATTTTCGCTTTTAAAATGTGGGAAAACTAAGTAAAGCAATTTATTACAATAATAAGCCTTATAATCGTTTATATTTATTATTTTAAATTCCACATCTAAAGCTATACCATCGGCTAGTTTATAGCTAGTTAGAATTTCATTTGTTTTATCGTTATTAAATGGTGCAAAAAGATTATCGCCTAAGTTTAAATCTAGTTTTTCTATTTTTTCTAGTTCTAATTCGTCCTTTGGCACTATACTAAACTCACTAAAGTCTAAATTAGTAGCGTTTGGATAATCTTGTTTGATTTTTTTCGCAGCTCTTATTAATCTTTCTTTGGTAATTGCATAAATTGTTGGCTTGCAATTAAGCTCATTTTTTACAAAATCATAAGCAATTTTACTCTTTTTCTCATCTATTGGCTCATCAAGTTGAACTAAAATAAACTTTCTATTTCCACCATCTTCGGCATTTAATTGCATAATAGCGTGTCCTGTTGTCCCACTTCCTGCAAAAAAGTCTAGGACAATATCATCTTTATCGGTTGAAATTTGTAATATTCTTTTTAATAATTTAGTTCCTTTTGGATCGTTAAAAATACCTTTACCAAGCAAAGAAGATAATTCTTCATTATTGCTATGTGTATGCCCCACTTCATCATAACTCCACACACTACCACAAGAAATTCCTTGTCTAACTTCAGTAATATAAGTTTTTTTATCTATTCCACCTTTTGAATTAAAATACAGTTCGTTATCATAAAATAGCTGTAATAACTTATCTTTAGAATATCTAGGGTATCTACCTATCGGAGCTTGCCAAGTTATTCCATTTGGAAAAGTTATACTATATTTACCCAGCTCACTTCCACTTCTTGCATGAATTGGTGTTGGTTTCCAAGCACCTTTAGGATCATTATCTCTATTTTTATATGCAGAATTTTGTTTCTCGCTTCTTGGTAATAAATTTAATTTATTATTAATCCTATTCTTAAAATAGCAAAAAATATGTTCGTGTTGATAAGACATATCTGTATCATTAGAAGTTGTGTATTTGTTATTCCAAATAAAATCAGCTACGAAATTCTCTTCACCAAAAATCTCATCACACAAGAGCTTTAATTGAGCTGCTTCATTATCATCAATTGAGATAAATATCACTCCATCATCTTTTAAAAGCTTTCTAGCTAAAAATAGCCTTGGATACATAAAGGTAAGCCACGCTGAATGTGAGCTTGATTTTTTAGTGCTAAACTCTAGCACTCTTTTAGCTTCATCTTCACTCATTCCAGCGTTTATTAAATCATCTAGCTTATAAGCTCTAGTATCATTATAGACAAAATCCTTATTAGCGGTATTATAAGGTGGGTCTATATAAATCATTTTGATTTTTTTATAATAGCTATTTTGTAAGTGTTTTAAGACTTCTAAATTATCGCCTTTTATGAGTAGATTTTGTTTTAGATTTTCATTAAATGTGCCGTTTTGTTTAAGGTAGCTTGATGGTTTTAGATTTGCTAGATATTTTGCGTGTTTTTTGCCTAAAAAATTTAAACTATAACTCTCATTTGTAAAATCCCCCCCCCGTTAGCAGCTATTTCGCTTTGGAATTTTTCTAAATTAAATTTTCCATCTTTATCAAAACATTCAGCAAAATGTTCTTTTAATATATCTAATTTGTTTTTGCAGTCCTTATGTAAAAGCTCCATTTTCTCTCCTTTTTTTCGTGGAATTTAAAATAGGAATTTCATAAAGAAATTCCTAAAATTATTTTTTATTAAACTCTTTATATAATTTTATTAGATTTGTAGTTGAGCTATCGTGCTCGTAACTTACGTCACTTCTTAGCTCTTCAAGTATTGTTTTAGCCAAAGTTTTACCTAATTCAACGCCAAATTGGTCAAAACTATTTATCCCCCAAATCACACCTTGAACGAATATTTTATGCTCATATAATGCAATTAGGCTACCTAGATTTCTAGGGCTTATTCTTTCTAATAAAATCGTATTGCTAGGGCGATTTCCCGAAAATTCTTTATGTGGGATTAGCTTTTCTATCTCACTTTCACTTAAATTACTTTTACTAAGTTCAGCTCTTACTTCATCCTTGTTTTTGCCTTTCATAAAGGCTTCAGCTTGAGCGAATACATTGCTAATTAAAATTTCGTGGTGTTCTGGCATATCGTGTGGTTTTTCAAGACTTACTATTAAATCAATCGGACTTATATGAGTTCCTTGATGAAGTAGTTGAAAAAATGCGTGTTGAGCGTTAATTCCTGTCTCACCCCAAATGATTGGAGAAGTTTCGTAATTAATTAATTCCCCATTTTTACTAACTTGTTTTCCATTACTTTCCATATCAAGTTGTTGAATAAATCTTGGAAAATGCTTTAAATATTCATCATAAGGTGCGATTATATGTGAGCCACCACCATAAAAATTAATATACCAAATACCTATTAAAGCCAAAATTACAGGCAAGTTTTTAGAATATTCAGCCGAGCTAAAATGCGAATCCATTAAATATGCACCTTCTAGCATTTGCCAAAAATGTTCTTTTCCTAAATAAATCATAATAGGAAGACCAATTGCAGACCACAAACTATAACGCCCGCCGACCCAGTTCCAAAACTCAAACATATTATTACTATCTATTCCAAATTCTTCAACAGCTTTTTTATTAGTTGAAACTGCTACGAAATGCTTAGCTACAAAGCGTTTATTAACTGCGTGATTTAAAAACCACTCTCTAGCAGTTAAAGCATTTGTTAGGGTTTCTTGAGTTATAAATGTTTTTGACGCTATTATAAAAAGTGTAGTTTCTGGATGAACGCTATCTAATACATTTTGTAATTTTGAGCCATCTACGTTTGATACAAAGTGCATTTTTAGTCTTGGGTGTGCGTATTTTTTCAAAGCATCACAAGCCATCAATGGTCCTAAATCAGAGCCACCAATTCCTATATTTACAATATCAGTTATTACTTGATTTGTATAGCCTAGCCACTCTCCTGATCTTATTGCGTGAGAGAATTTCTCCATTTTGTTTAGCACTGCATTTACATCATCCATTATGTTTTCATTATCTACATAAATAGGTGTATTTATACGATTTCTAAGAGCAATATGTAAAGCTGCTCTATTTTCTGTGGTATTAATCTTTTTACCACTAAACATATCTTTAATGTTTTGTTCTAAATTAGCTTCTTTTGCAAGATTAATAAGATTGCTTAAAATCTCTTCATCTATTCTATTTTTAGAATAATCAACCTTAATTCCACCAACTTCTAAAAAGTATTTATTCGCTCTATTATTATCATTAGCAAATAATTCTTTCATATGAGTATCTTTTGATTTGTTGTATAAAGACCATAATTTTTCATAGCTTTTTAATTTGCTTAACATTATTTATCCTTTAAATGATTTTGCAGTGCCACACTAGCGCCGTTTATACCTGGAAATTTTGATAAAACCACAAATACAGGAATTGCTGCTAAATAACTATCAAATCTACCTTTATTCTCAAATCTTGCTCTAAATGATGAGTGTTTAAAATACTCTAATATCTTAGGAATTATTCCACCACAAATATAAACACCGCCCCTAGCACCTAGAGTTAATGCCAAATTTGAAGCAATTGTTCCTAGCATTGCACAAAATATATCAAGACTTAATCTACATAAAGCTGATTTTTCGTTTAATGCTAGTTCGCTAATTTTACTAGCGTCTAAAGTATCATTTATACCTTCTTTATGTGCTAAAGCTTCATATATTAGCTCAAGTCCCATTCCGCTAAGCAATCTTTCAGCCGATACATGCCCGAATTTGTTTTTTGCATAATGCCAAATCATTGATTCAATCTCATCAAAAGGTGCAAAGCTAACATGTCCACCTTCACCTGATAGTGCAATATAACCATTTTTACTAGGGATTAATCCACTAACTCCAAGTCCTGTGCCAGGCCCTAAAACAGCTTTTACGCAATTTTCTTCAGCTTCTCTTCCACCAATTTGAACTAATTCATCACTATTTAATTTTGTAATAGCAAGTGCTTGAGCAGTAAAATCATTTAGGATTAATAAAGTATCAAATCCTAATGCAAGTCTTGTGGTATTGATTGAAAAAGCCCAATGATTATTAGTCATTTGTATAAAATCACTTGTAACAGGATTTGCCATTGCAAAAGCAGCGTGTTTTACATTTACATTTTTATCTTTTAAATATGCTCTTACAGCATCTATTATAGTATCGTAGTCTTTGCATTGTAAGACTTCTATTTTATCTATATTTCCTGATTTAAATTCTAATGCAAATCTAGCATTAGTTCCACCAATATCTGCTAATAATCTTGGATATTCATTTTGCGTAATAGACATCTAAATTTCCTTTTGAATTAATTACATAACTTATTGGATATTTTTTATTTTTTTCTTTACAAGCTAATAAAAATACTTGATATTTCTCATCTCCACTGATATTTAAAAATATTCTTTTAGCTTTTAATATGCTTTCTAAACTAAGGCTAATTCTATCGTAATTAGGAGTTTTTACTATGTGATAAGCTTGGTTTTCATCACTTAATAATTCATCTAAATTAGAAGCCGTTGGAAAGATTGATGCAGTATGAGCATCAGCTCCCATACCTAAAATCAAAATATCAGGAGTTTGATAAATATTATTAGCGTGGTTTTTTAAAGCTTCATAATCATTAATTAATTCATCTTTAATACAAGTAATTAAATTAGCCTTACTAGCGTCATTTTGTAATAGATTTTGCTTTACTAGATTTGTATTACTATCTTCGTGGTTTGTAGGCAAAATCCTTTCATCTACTAAAAATACATTTACTTTAGTCCAGTCAAGCTTTTCTTTACTTAATTTAATAAATAAATCTTTAGGACTTTTACCACCTGATACATAAAAATTTACGCTACCTTTACTATTAATACATTCATTTAATGAAAATACTAATTCTTTATATAAAGCGATTTCGCTTATGTTTTTATCATTGAATGTAAATAATCTCATCTTAGTCCTTAAAAATAATTTCATTTGTGTAGGCTTTGTATTTATGCATTGTAAAATCATCATTATCAATTACATCTTGCACCCATTTCCAAGCACTCTCTAGCTCATCTTTTTCATTAAATGAGCTTAAATCTTTATTAATTACATTTAAAAGTAATCTTTCATAAGGTGGCATTTTTTCAATATCACAAATTCCTATTTCAAATTCTTTAAATTCTTCGGCTATTTTTAAAAGGAATTTGATTTTAGGTTTTGGTTGGATTTCTATATACATTTTCCCACCATTTTTAAAGTCAATATCAAAATATACTTTATTTTCAGCCATTCTTTTGCCTGTTGCAAGTTTTATTAAAACGCCTTTATAATTTTCTTGATTTGAACTAGTTTTAATTGATACGAAAGTTTCTGTCCTACTATCTTTAGCCACATTTAATTCGTCTAAATAACTTAAGCTATCTTCATTAGCTTCATATTGAGCTTTAATTACATTTTTAAAATCAATTTTTTCAAGTGAGTTAAAAAATTCAAGCTTAGCTTTTCTAATATTAGTTGAATTAATATCAATCATAAATAAAGCTAACATTTGTAACATATGATTTTGCAACATATCTCTTAAAGCACCGCAACTATCATAAAACTCTCCACGACTTTCAACACCTAAACGCTCTAAAACATATAAATTAATGCTTTTTACATAGTCTTTATTAAGTAGTGCATTAAAATGTGGATTTTGTTTTCTAAACTCAAATAATTCTTTAACCATACTTTTACCAAGATAATGATCAATTCTATAAATTTGTTCTTCTTTATAATATTTTGCTACGCTTTCATTGATTGCTCTGCATTCATTTAAACTCATTCCTAAAGGTTTTTCAAGAACTATTCTAACATTGTCTTTATTCATATTTAATTCGCTTAAATTCTTACAGCAAGTGATGAAAAATTCAGGCGAAATTGAAAAATATATAATAGTATCTTTGCCATCTCTTAAATTGTTTTTAAGTTTTTTAAAATCTTCAAGATTATTAATATCTACGCTCTCATAAGATATTTTTTCTAAAAAATCGTTCCATTTTGTAGTATCTTTTAAATGGATTTTTGATTTGTCGTTTAATTTTTGCTTAAATTCTTCTAAGCTAAGCTTGCTTCTACCTGTAGCAAGTATTTTAAAATCTTCGTGAAGCAAGTCATTTAAAAAGGCTTCATAAAGTGAAGGAAAAAGTTTTCTAAGAGCTAAATCTCCAGTAGCTCCGAATAATAAAAAATCAAAATTAGTTTTCATAAATAATCCCTAAATAAAAATAATTTTTTAAATCTTACTAAAAAGGATTTAACATTAATAACATTTATTTATTTATAATAAATCAAATATTTTAAATGAAAGAAGCTTATTTATGACAAATAAAAAATTATTAGAAATCACTGAAAAGATTATAAAAAGAAGTGAAAAAACTAGAAAAGATTATCTTAATTTAATAGATAATGCTAATGAAAAAATCAATCGCTCAAAGCTAGGTTGTGCTAATTTAGCTCACGCTTATGCAGCAATTCCTGAAAGCGTAAGAGAAAAATTAAATAATTCAAATAGCACTCATTTAGCTATTATTTCAAGCTATAACGATGTTTTATCAGCTCACGAACCTTACAAGGATTATCCTTTAAAATTAAAGCAATCTTGTATAAAAGAAGGTGTAAGCGTTCAAGTTGCAAGCTGCACTCCTTCAATGTGTGATGGTATTACTCAAGGCTATGATGGTATGCAACTTAGCCTTTATTCTCGTGATGTAATAGCTATGAGCACAGCAATTGGATTATCTCATAATATTTTTGATGGGGCGTTTTATCTTGGAGTGTGTGATAAGATAGTTCCTGGACTTTTAATGGGAGCGTTAAGATTTGGACAATTACCTGCTATGTTTATTCCAAGTGGTCCTATGCCAACAGGACTTAGCAATTCTGATAAAAGTATTGCTAGAGAAAAATACGCTCAAGGACTTATTTCTAAGCAAGATTTATTAAATACTGAAATGAAAATGTATCATAGTTCAGGCACTTGCACCTTTTATGGAACTGCTAATTCAAATCAAGTTATGATTGAATTATTAGGTCTTCATATGCCAAATTCTGCTTTTATTAATCCAAATACAAAGCTAAGAGAAAAAATAATTGATTTTAGTGCTAGACATTTTGCAAAAGGTGTAAAAGATAAAAGCATTTTACCAATAGGCAAAATGATAGATGAAAAAAGTATAGTAAATGCAATAGTAGGGCTTATGGCAACAGGTGGCTCAACCAATCATACTTTACACTTAATTGCAATTGCAAAGGCTGCGGGAATTATTATTAATTGGGACGATTTTAATGATATTTCAAATATTACTCCACTTTTAGCTAAGGTTTATCCTAATGGTAAGGCTGATATAAATGATTTTTATGAAGCGGGTGGATTGTCGTTTGTAATTAATGAATTATTAAATAATGGTGCATTACATGATGATGTAAATACTATAGCAGGATTTGGGCTTAGTAATTATACGAAAGATCCTATCTTAAAAGATGATGAAATTACTTATGAAAAATGCCTTGAAAATAGCAGAAATGCTGAAATAATCACGACTTATGATAAGCCATTTAGCACTACAGGTGGGCTAAAAGTTTTAAGTGGAAATATTGGTCGTTCGGTAATTAAAGTAAGTGCTGTAAGCGATGATAATTTATATATTAAACAAAGAGCTATCGTATTTAACGACCAACTTGAGTTAATGAAAGCTTACGAAAAAGGCGAATTAAATAAAGACTTCATAGCAGTTGTAAAATATCAAGGCCCAAGAGCAAATGGAATGCCTGAACTTCATAAATTAATTCCACCTTTAGGGGTATTAATGTCTAAAGGATATAAAGTTGCATTAATTACTGATGGTAGAATGAGTGGGGCTAGTGGAAAAGTTCCTGCAGCAATCCATACAAGTCCTGAAGCCTTGTTAAATGGAAATATTGCTAAGATTAAAGATGGGGATTTGATAGAATTTGATGCAATCAATGGCACTTTAAATGTATTAGAAGATGATTTCTTAACTAGAGAAATTAAGCATATTGATTTAAGCGCAAATGAGTTAGGTAGTGGTAGAGAGCTTTTTAAAGCTTTAAGAAATAGTTGTTTAAGCGCCGAAGAAGGCGGAGTAAGTTTTTAAGGAAAAAATAATGAATGCAAGAGAAATTTTAAAAATAAATCCAGTAATTCCTGTGATAGCAATTGATGATATAAATGATGCCTTACCTTTAGCTAAGGCTTTAGTTTCAGGTGGAGTAAGAGTGCTTGAAATTACTCTTAGAACTCCTGCAGGGCTAAAAGCAATTGAGTTAATTAGTAAAGAAGTTCCTGAAGCAATCGTTGGAGCAGGAACAGTAATTAATGCTAAGCAATATAAAGATGTTGTTAATGCTGGTGCAAAGTTTGCAATAAGTCCAGGTATTACTGAAAAATTATTAAAAGAGATTGATTATAAAATCCCTTTAATAGCAGGTATTGCAAGTCCAGCAGAGCTAATGCTTGGGCTTGAATATGGGCTTGATACCTTTAAATTATTTCCTGCTAGTGTTGTTGGTGGAGTGCCTATGTTAAAGGCTATTTATGGGCCATTTAGTGATGTTAGATTTTGTCCTACGGGTGGTATTAGCGAAAATAATGCTAAAGAATATTTAAGCCAACCAAATGTGCTTTGTGTTGGTGGTTCTTGGCTTGCACCAAAAGAGCTAATAAAGGCTAAAAATTGGGATGAAATCACGAATATTGCAAGAAAAACTTTAGAGTTAAAAAATACTTTATAAGGCTTTATTTATAAGTAGGCTTAGTGCGAAAACTAAGCCTATAAAAATTAAATTCTTTACTTAAAAACATTAGCAAGATTAGAATTTAATTAGCATAAACCAATCAAACAAAAACTTTAATAAAATAATATTTTTAAGTTTAATTGTAAGAATTTTATAAGAAATTCAATTATCAAAATTAAATAATTTTAAGATTTATTTTGTCTTTTTTGTAACTTTTAGATTTTAAAAAAATACTATCATTAATAAATTTTTTTAAGGAGAGATTATGCAAATAAATCCTAATAATAAAAAAGATTTAATGCAAATACTAGGCGAACACGGCTTTAGTAGAAGAGATTTTTTGAAATGGTCTAGTGGAATGGCTACTATGCTAGGACTTGGAGCTACTTTTGCACCAAGTATTGCAAATGCTGTTGAAAATAATGCTAGTAACACCCCAGTAATTTGGCTTCATATGGCAGAATGTACAGGCTGTAGTGAAAGTTTATTAAGAAGTGATGCACCTACTATTGATAGTTTGATATTTGATTATTTAAATATTGAATATCACGAAACTGTTATGGCAGCAAGTGGTCATCAAGCTGATGAGAATTTAGAAAACGCTATTAAAAAACACGCAGGAAAATATGTATTATTAGTAGAAGGTGCAGTTCCTGCAGGAAGCTCTAGCTTTTATCTAACTTTAGGTGCTAAAGGGCATACAGGCGAAGAAATAGCAAAAAATGCCTGTGCTAATGCAGCTGCTATTTTAGCAATTGGCACTTGCTCAAGCTTTGGTGGTATTCAAGCAGCAGCACCAAATCCAACAAACGCAGTTCCGATTAGTAAAATCACAAATAAAAGCGTAATTAATGTCCCAGGTTGTCCGCCTAGTGAAAAAAATATCGTAGGTTCAATCTTACAAATATTATTATTTGGAACAATGCCACTTGATAATTTTAATCGTCCAAAATGGGCATACGAGCATAGAATTCACGATTATTGTGAGCGTAGGGGACATTTTGATGCGGGTGAGTTTGTAGAAAGTTTTGGCGATGAAGGTGCAAAGAAAGGCTATTGTCTTTATAAAGTAGGATGTAAAGGTCCATATACATTTAATAATTGTGCTAAGCAAAGATTTAATCAGCACATAAATTGGCCTATTGGTGCAGGGCATGGGTGTATAGGTTGCTCTGAGCCTGATTTTTGGGATAGTATGAGAACTTACGAAGAACCTTTAAAATCACATTTATTTCAAAGTGTATTTAGCGGAATGGGTGCTGATGCTATGAGTGATAAAATAGGCATTGGTGTTTTAACTCTAACAGGAGTAGCAATAGCTGCTCACGCAACAATTTCAGCAATTAAAAAAGACAAGGAATAAAAAATGCAAAAAATAGTAGTAGATCCAATTACAAGAATTGAAGGACATTTAAGAGTAGAAGTAATAGTTGATGATGCAAATGTAGTAACTGATGCTTATGCAGGTTCAACATTATGGCGTGGAATTGAAACTATTGTAAAAGGAAGAGACCCTAGAGATGTTGGCTTTATGACTCAAAGAATTTGTGGAGTTTGCACTTATTCGCATTACAGAGCAGGTATTGAAGCGGCTGAAAATGCTTTAGGTATAGTTCCACCAAAAAATGCAAAACTTACAAGAACATTAATGAATGCAGCTTTATATATGCACGATCATTGTGTGCATTTTTATCAATTACACGGGCTTGATTTTGTTGATGTAGTGAGTGCTTTAAGTGCTGACCCAGCAAAAGCTGAAGCTGAAGCTTTAAAATGGTGTGATAAGCCTTTAGTTTGTGGTGTAGGAGAACTTAAAGCAGTTCAAGAAAAATTAAAAACATTCGTAGATAAAGGAGAATTAGGAATATTTGCGAATGCTTATTGGGGACATAAAACTTATCGCTTTAGCCCAGAGCAAAACTTAGTAGCGTTAAGTCATTATTTAGAATGCTTAAAAGTGCAAAGAACAGCAGCACAATTAATGGCTATTTTTGGTGCAAAACAACCACACCCACAAAGCTTAACCGTAGGTGGTGTAACTTGCGTTATGGATATACTTGACCCTGCTAGAATTGGCGAGTATAAAACTAAATTCTTAGAAATTAGCGATTTTATTCATCGTGCTTATTTGGCTGATATTAAGATGGCTGCAGCTGTTTATAAAAATGAGCCAAGTGTAATGAATGATGTTGGTGTTGATAATTTTATGTGTGCTGATGAGTTTTATTTAGGAGATGATTATTTATTTAAAGATGGAATTGTAACTAATATGCTAAGCAATCCTGTATTAGGTGCTATTGATGAGAGCAAAATCACAGAAGAAGCAACAAGGTCTTGGTATAAAAACGATAAAGCATTACACCCTTATGATGGCGAACAAGAGCCAAATTATACAGGTCTAAAAGATGAAAAAACTCTAAACGCTAAAGGCGAATTAGAAGATTCTAAAGTATTTGATATGAATGGAAAATATAGCTGGATTAAAGCTCCAAGATATGATAATTTACCTGTTCAAGTAGGACCACTTGCTACTATAGTTGTAAATTATTTAGCTAAAAATCCAATCGTTACAAAAGAAGTTGATGCTTTATTAGCTGAATTAAATATTGAGCTTAAAGACTTACTTAGCACTTTAGGAAGAACTGCAGCAAGAATGATTGAAGCAAAAATAATAAGCGAACACGCACTTAAAGCTCTTGATAGTTTAGTTGAAAATCTAAAAGTAGATCAAAGCACTTGCGCTCCATATAAAATAGATAATTCTAAAGAATACAAAGGTCGCTTTATAGGTAATGCTCCTAGGGGAATGCTAAGTCATTGGATTAGAATTAAAGATGGTATAGTGCAAAATTATCAAGCAGTAGTTCCATCTACTTGGAACGCAAGTCCAAAAGATGCAAATGGTAAAATGGGAACTTATGAAGCTTGTTTAATTGGTCTAAAGATTGAAGATTTAACCAAGCCACTTGAAATTATTAGAAAAATCCATTCGTATGATCCTTGTATTGCTTGTGCTGTGCATGTATTAGATAAAAAAGGTAATAAGTTAGGCGAATATAAAGTAGGAGTTTGATATGAAACATTATGAGTTTTCAATAGGGCTTAGAGCAACTCATTGGCTAAGAGCATTTGCTATTTTAGCCCTTTGTATAAGTGGCTTTTATATTGCTAGTGTGTTTATTGCACCTGATAAATCAACCGAGCCAAATCTATTTATGCAGGCTAAATTTCGTTTCGTGCATAATGTAGCTGGGTTTGTTTTATTAGCTTGTTTTATTTTTAAACTTTATCTTTTTATATTTGATAAACTTAGCAAAAAAGAAAGAGTTAGTATTAAAGATTGCTTTAGTTTAAGAGTATGGATAGAGCAAATTAAGTTTTATTTGTTTTTAGGAAAACACCCACATTTAAAAGGTGTATATAATCCACTTCAATTTGTGAGTTATTTTTTCTTTTATATTGTTTTAGCATTATTAATAATCACAGGTTTTGTGTTATATATTAATGTTTATCACGAAGGTTTTGCTGGTGCAATAACTCCTTTTGTTAAACCATTTGAAGTAATGTTTGGCGGACTTGCAAATGTTAGGATAATTCATCATATTTTAACTTGGGTTACTATGATTTTTGTTGGTGTTCATATTTATATGGCAGTGTTTAATGCAATTAAAGGTAAAGATGGTGCAATGGACGCTATTTTTAGTGGATATAAATACAAATGAGAGTTTTAGTCCTAGGAATTGGAAATATTTTAATAGGAGATGAAGGAGCTGGAGTTATTTTTCTTGAGTATTTTAGGAAAAATCTAGCTCCTAATATTTATATTAAAGAAGAATTTAAAAATCAAGATTCGCATCAATTAGTATTTTTAGACGGCGGGACGATGGCTATGAATTTAGCTCATATAATTGCTGATTTTGATAAAGTTTATGTGATTGATTGTATAAATGCTGATGATTTAGAAGTGGGCGATGTTGTGTTTTTTGACTATGACAAAGTGCCAAGTAATATAAATTATCAAGGAAGTGCTCACGAACTTGAAATGCAAATGATGCTTAATTTTATGAGTTTAGTAGGCGATTTGCCAATTTGCAAAATCTTAGGCATTGTGCCTAAAAGACTTGAACCTATGAAAATATCTTTAAGCGATGAGGTTAAAAAATCTTTTGCTTTAATGCAAAAATGTCTTTTAGAAGAGCTTAAACAAGATGGATTTTTGTTAGAATTTAAAAATGATTTTAGTATAGAACAAGCGATAGAAAATTATAGGAATTTAAGCAGTGTTAATTAGATATGATTTCAAAATAAAATTAAAAGATTTCGGATTATTTTTACTAAAAATTGCCAAGATAAATAATGTAAATTATAAGCTTTATTATGAAGATGATGAGTTTTCTTTAGTTATAGATGATAATGAAGATAAAGTTTTAGCCTTTAATGAATATTTTAAAAAAATACCTTATTTTTTATTTTTAGAAGATTTTAAAATAGAGCTAGAAAATACACAAAAAACAAAAGAATTTGAAATTGAAATTCCAAGATTGCCTTTAAACTTATGTGATGAAGTTTTTGATGATTTAGGTTTAAATGAGTTAGATTATACTAAAACAACAAAAAGTGATTTTGTAATAATTGCTAATTATGAATTATTACAAAAGGCTTTTATTTGTGATAAAAATACTCAAATTTTACTTAATGCTTATGAAAAACCATTTGTGAAATTAGCTTTAAAACCACTTTATAAAAAAGCACATAATTTAGGAGATTTTTTATATGTATCATTTGCTAATAGCAAAAAGCTTTTTAATGAGTTAAAAAATGCAGATGAGCTTTATTTTGTAAAAAAGCCTAAAGATTTATTATTAATAGCTCCTTTTGCTGATACATTTTGTGTAATTAATAATCCGTATTCAAATCAATTATCAACTGCTTTTAATATTGATAAATTAAGCTTTAATGTCCCTAAAAATAAAGATGAATTAATAAAATTATTACTTAGCTTAGAACAAGGCGAAAAATTATTAAAAAATTATCAAAAAAAGTTCATTTTAAATGAGTTTAGTTTAGAAAATAAAAATATATTTTCATTAATAAAATTAGCAGATATTTTGCTAGATTCTGATATTTTAAAAGTAGTGCCAAATACTTATACAAAGGGAGTTAGAATTGATTGTGAGATTAATGAAGATGGCTTAAATGTAGCTAAGTTTATCTCATCAATTATGAGCTTTAGATTAGCAAATGCAGCTTTAATAGAAGTTGGTGTTTTTGAAGCACTTGTTTTAATGATAGGAAAACTTAATGAAAACGAGCGTGAGATTTGTTCAAAGCTTATGAATTATCAGAGTTTTTTAAATTACAATGCGTTTTTAAACAAGCAATTTAAGTTCAGTAAATGGGCTAATTGTGAGTGTTTTAATTAAGCTTAGTGGCAGGGTGCAAGGAGTTGGATTTCGCCCTGAAGTTTGCAAATTAGCCAAAGCAAAAAAGCTAAATGGCTATATCTTAAATGATACTTTAGGAGTTAGCTTAGCACTTGATTGTGATGAAAAAATAGCAAAAGTTTTTATAAAAGACTTAAAACAAATTCTTAAAAAAAATCGTCCATTAGCAAGTATAGAAAAAGTAAAAATAATTAAAACAAATGAAACTTATAATGATTTTGTTATTAAAAAACCAAGCAAAGATAAGCATAATCTAGCAGTGATTTTGCCTGATTTCGCTCCTTGTAAAGATTGTATAAAAGAGCTTAATAATCCTAAATTAAAAAGAAGATTTAATCACGCTTTTATAAATTGCACTAATTGTGGCACTAGATTTAGTGTAATTTCTAAAATCCCTTACGATAGAACAAATACTTCTATGAGTGTTTTTAAAATGTGTAAAAATTGCGATAGTGAATATAATAATCTTAATGATAGGAGATTTTACGCAGAGCCTATTGCTTGTAATGATTGTGGGGCTAAGCTTAATTTTGATTTAGCAAAGGCTGTTAAATATCTAAAAGCTGGAAAAATAGTAGCTTTAAAAGGTGTTGGTGGGTTTAATTTATTATGCAATGCTAATGATTTTAATGCGGTAAATAAATTAAGAATGCTAAAAAATAGAGCTTTAAAACCACTTGCAATAATGGTTAAAGATATAAAAATGGCGAAAAAATATGCTAGTTTTACTAAGTTTGAAGAGCGTATTTTAAAGAGCAAAGAGCGACCTATATTGTTACTAAAAAGCCTTAATCAGAGTGCTTTTAATATACATTTTGATTTTAAAAATATCGGAGTATTTTTGCCAAGTGCTCCAATATTTCATATATTATTTAAAGAGCTTGATTTTGCAATAGTAGCTACAAGTGCAAACAAAAGTGGCGAGATGATTTATTCTAAAAAAAGTGATTTTAAGATTTTAAAACCTGATTTAATAATAAATCATAATAGAAAAATAATTAACAAAATTGATGATAGTGTAGGGCAAGTTGTAGCCAATAAATACCATCATTTAAGAAGTGCTAGGGGCTTTAGACCTTTTTATTACGAGCATAAAATTAAAAAAAATATAAATATCCTAGCTCTTGGAATGGAAGAAAAAAACGAGTTTTTAATATACATAAATGGGTTTTGTATTAATTCGCCTTATATTGGGGATTTAAAGGATATTAGTGTTTATAATCATTTTGTAAAAACTCTAAGATTTTTTGTGAAAAATTATAAGATTAAATTTGATTATGTTTTGTGTGATTTACACCCACATTTCATTCATAGCGAAAAAATAACAAAAGAATTTGAAATAGGAATTAGCAAAAATACAAAGATTATAAAAATCTACCATCACGCAGCCCATGCGATGAGTATTGGACTAAGAAATATTAGAGCATTTTGTTTTGATGGAACAGGATATAAAAACAAACATCATATAAGTGGTGGCGAAGTGCTAGATATTACTAAAAACACTATAAATACAGCCTTTTGTTTTGATGAGTTTAAGCTAGTTAATGTAAAAAATAATGAATTATTAGCTTATAGTATTTTAAAAAAATACGAAATTCCGTGTGAAACTAATCTAAATTATGATATAGCATTGCAAAATTGCACTATAAATACTAGCTCATTAGGTAGAATTATTGATGCTTTTGCCTTTTTAGTTTTAGGGATTAAGAAAAATGAATTTGAAGCACATTCAGGAATGCTTATTGAGAGCTTTTATGATGAAAATATCAAAGATATTTACAAAATTGAGTTTAAAAATAATAAGATTATTTATAAGGATATTTTTGCAACTTGCTTAAATGAAAGCAAGGTTTTAGCTTGTTCAAAATTTATTAATACCATTGTTTATATTATTAAGTTTTTAAGCCCTAACAAAAGGGCGATTTTAAGTGGCGGGGTGTTTTGTAATAAAAGCATTTTAAATCTTTTGCTAAATGATAAAGAATACAAATTCTATACTCCAAAAAATGAAGCGATAAACGATGGCTGCATAGCTTTAGGGCAGTTAAACTATTTCTTAAACAATATGGATTTTAAGGATTAATTTATTATTTATTGTTAAAATCTCGCCTTTTTTTCAAGGAGAGAATATGAAAATATTACAAGAATTTAAAACATTTGCAATGCGTGGAAATGTTGTAGATTTAGCTGTGGGTGTGGTTATAGGAACTGCTTTTGGTAAGATTGTAAGCTCACTTGTGGCTGATATTATTATGCCTATTGTTGGAGTTTTAACAGGCGGAGTTGATTTTAGTGATTTAAAATTAGTTATTAAAGAAGGTGCTAAAGAAGCTGAAAATGTAACCGTTAATTATGGTTTATTTATTCAAAATATAGTTGATTTTTTAATCATTGCGTTTTCAATTTTCGTTGTTGTAAAGCTAATCAATAAGCTTAAAAAAGCAGAAAAAGAAGAAGAAAAACCAGCTCCTGCTCCTGCACCAAGCGAAGATATAGTGCTGCTAACAGAAATCAGAGATTTATTAAAAAATAAATAATTTTAAGCTAATCTTAATGATTAGCTTTTTATATTTTATTTTCTTCATTTTTCTTTAATCGGTAATTTTATAAGTTGTTAATATTTCTTACAATAAAATTTATATAAAAATAATAACTATATTTAATATATAAATATAAATGTTACAGCTTTAGTTATATAGCAAGTAGCTTATAATTTAGATAAATACACAAATATTATCAAGGTAATTTTATATATTTGATATTAAGTAGATAAATTTAACTTAAACAAATAAAAATTTATTTTAAATTTCTAAATAAGATTATTGTTAATTTTAAATCCAAATATTTTTACAAAATCGCAAAAATTATCTCATAAATTACACAAAAAGACTTAGTGTGTCTTTTGTTTTAGTTATTATTTAATTGCTTATTTTTTAATAAGAATTTATTTTAAGGAGAAGTAAATGAGATTTTCTTTAATTGAGGACAAATTTTCTATTAACGATGATGACCGTTGTCCTAATTGTGGTGAATATGGTCCTTGTAATTGTAATGATGATTATGGTGATGATGATTATGATTAAAAATAATTAGTATTAATACGCAAACTTTTAGCCAAACTTAATTTGTTTGGCTAATTTTGCGTATTTTAAATAAGGCTTGATTTATTTAGTATAAAGGAAAATAATTAAAATGAAAAAAATATTAGCAATAATTACTTTATTAACAACTACTATAAATGCTGCTTATATAGGTACATCTAGTACTTTTAGTAAACTTAAAATACAAAATCCTGAAGTAGATAAAATAGGTAGAATTAAAAATAAGAATAATAATCTTTATGATAGTTTTTATATAAATAATGTTTAAAGAATCATATAATGATTTACCTATAGGATTTGAGATATCAATTGGTGGTTCTGGATACGAAAGCGACATAATGCATCCTGAAGGTGGAGTAAAAAAAGTAGGTTATGTAAAACAAATTCATTCAAACTTCAATTTAATGTTGGCTTATAGTTTATATAACGAATTTAGCTTGTTTAAAATCAAAACAAATTTATTATTTGGCTATACTCGTACTAAATTTAAATATCACCTTGAAAAGTATGAGCTGTTAGGATATAAAATTGTTAATTTAGCTAATGAAAAAGAAAGATTAAATGGTGTGATTTATGGTTTTGATTCTATGATTTTATTTGATACTCTTTATTTGGAATTTGATTTATATGATAGGAAATATTTTAAAAATAAATATATAAAATCACTCAATAAAACTATAAAAACTCCTTTAGAATATAGTGCTACAATAGGCATTTATGATAATGAGTTATTTGGCTACAAGATAGGGTATAAAATAGGGTTAAAATATTTAAAACAATCTACTATTTATAGTAATAGACATGCTTTAGGTTTTGATTTAGCAATTAGCTTTTAACTAATTGCTAATTAATTTAATCTTCATAATTTTATCTTTTAATTTATGTAAAATTTATAAATATCTCATTTTAATCAAGTTAAAAGACATAGTATGTCTTTTGTATGTGTTAAAATATCAATACTTATTAAAGTAAGAATTTATTTTTAAGGAGAGAATATGAGTTACATTTGTTCTTATTGCGGTAATGAATATAGTTATTATGGTAAAAAATGTGTCTATAACGAAAAAGAAGGGGTTCATGTATATGTAAGAAAAAATTCTATTCCTGTATGTCGTTATTGTTGTAGGGAGGGAGATGGTATTTTTGGGAGTACATGTAGAAATAGTCCATATAGATATTGTCAAAGTATGTAAAGAGATTATTATTCATATTAGTTTAATAATTTAAGTGATACTTGATAATACAAATAGTAAGTATCATTATAGTAATTTTATTTATTTTGTTTAATTTAATAAATAAATGAAATTTTATTTTAAATTCTTTGGTTTGAAGGGTTTAAAATAAAATTATTAAGGAAAAATATGACACCATTAATCAAAATAAAAAGACCAACTTCAGAAGAAGTGAGAAAATATACTATAGAAAAAGTTGATGAGCACTATGAATTACAAGAGGTTGCCTTAAATAAATTGTTTTTCAAAACTTATCCAAAAAATGATGATATAAATGATATTTTGATAAAAGCATCATCATTAAACGATTTTTATAGCACAAATATTTTTTCAATTTTTCCTGTAGCTAAACATATAAAAGATTTAAATATTGATAAGAGTTTAGAAGATGGAGATTTAAGTTTGGTTAGTAAGATAGCAAGTGTAAATATAAATGGAGTAAATAAAAAATTTTATTCATTTGCTAGCAAATACTGCTCACATCACAAGCCAGAAAAATTTCCTATATATGATTATTATGTAGATACTATGTTAAAATATTTTCAAAAAACTGATAGTTTTTATAAGTCTAAAAAAATGGATTTAAAAAATTATGAGACTTTTTGTGATGTTATAAATGAGTTTATTAAATTTTATAGCTTAGGCGAGTTTAAAATCAAGCAAATTGATGTGTATTTGTGGCAATTAGGCAAAGCTGCGTTTCCAAGAAACTATAAAAAGAAAAGTAAGCAGTGAGATTACCAAGTACAGGAGATTTGTTAGTAGAAAGAATAATTGAGATATTAATAAGACTTTATAATAAAGAGCGTTTTAGCAAATCTGAATTAGCATTGGAATACGGAGTAAGTGAGCGAACCATTCAGCGTGATATTATGCAAAGATTAGGGCATTTATCTATTGCTAAAGATGAGAGCGGTAGGTATTACATAAAAGATAGTAAGATTTTAAAAACTTATAAAAACGACTATATAAATTTGTTAAAAAATATCATTGGGGGGGGGTATTTGCAATTGATTTTATAGAAAATTTTTCTGAGAGTAAGTATTTTCCTATAAAGTTTCAACCAATTAGTGAGGTTTGTAATATGAGTGATTTTACTAACCTATGCAGGGCTATTATCTTTCAAAAAATCATAAAAGTAAATTACGATAATAAGCTAAGAACCTTAAAACCATATAAGCTTATAAGTCGTTTAAGTACATGGTATCTACTAGCTACTGAAAATGGCACTATAAAAACCTTTGCATTATATAAATTAAAGGCTATAAATATATACAAAGATGAGTTTTCGCATGATAAAAAGGTCTTAGAAGAGCTTGAAAATGATAGTGATTTTTTTACTAGCTGTGATAGGATTGAAGCTATTTTAGAAGTTAGTGGCTTAGGAGTAGAGTATTTTTTAAACCATAAAATCCTAGCAAATCAAAAAATAATAAATAAAACTGATGATAAGCTCATAATCAGCACAATGATAAGTTATGATGATGAATTGCTTAGCGTGGTGTTTAGGTTTATACCTTATGTAAAAATTCTAGCTCCAAAAGAATTAGCACTTGAAAGTAAAAAGATAGTAAAAGAATATTTAGAGTATTTAAAATGATAATGAAATTAAGTATTTTAAAACATTAAGAATATAAAGTATTTTGCATATACTGCGAATATGTATTTCAAAATTTATTAAAAGATTATTAATATAAAAATTATTTTAATATTTGTAATTTTTAATAATTTTATATATATTTCTAATAAATTTCATAAATTATTGGCGGATTTAAATGTTAGAAAACGAAACTAGAGCAAAATACATTGATATAAAGCTAGAAAACGCTAGGTGGCTTAAGGAAAACATTAGGAAAGAGTATTATTTTACTGATGGTAGGATACTAAACTTAGTGATTATGCAATAGATTTTATGATTTAGATTTATTAGAAGGGTACAATTACTATAATAGCAAGAGTACCTTATATTCAAAAATCTAAATTTCAAACCTTTAAAGGTATTGTATAGTAAATTTAAATTCGTAATACATTATCACTTAGTTAATACCTTTAATTGAAAATACACTAATCTTATGTTTAGATGATTATTAATATATATAAGCTTTTCTATTGATATAGAACCTATATTTTTTAAAGCTACTTTTCTAATAAGATGATAATTTTCATCTTTTGAGTTTATATAATCTCTACTACCGTCCAATTTAGGTAAGAATAACGTAAAAAATAAATTTTCATCTTTAATATTTTCTATTTCTTTTTTTCTAATATCGTATATTCCACTATCATAGTTATTTTTATTGACATTTAAATAGTTTAATAAATCAGCTTTTTCAATTATACAATTCACTGTACCAATACCTTTTTTTATTTCAAAGAAGGCCTCTATGTCTTCGCAAGAATTAACACTTATATATAATTTTGCTTCCCCATGACCACAGCCATTTTTATTGTTAGGATATACAAAACAATCTGGAATTTTAATATCCTCAATACCACTATGTTTATTATATTGTTTTCCATCAATTATCTTATACATAATTCCTCCTATTTTAGTTATATTCTTATAATTATATATATAATAAGTTAATGGTGTTTATTGAGTTTTTCTATTTAAATCAACTTCGGAAATAGAATTTTATTCTTTATGATTAAAAGACAATTTTATGATAAAAATTTTTCTAACTTACATCGATTTTTAATAAATGTAAGTTAGAAAAGTACAAATAAAAACAGATATTTATCTAAATAAACTCATTTTTAAATAACACTACAAGTTTGTAAAAGTTCTAATATAACTTAGAATATGTATTTAATCGTATTTTCGTTTTTATGTTGTTTGTTAAGTTTTCTTAATTTGTAATTGGGTATATAATCATTATTTAACTTGATAAGTTTGATTATAAGTATTTAAGAGAACCTGCTAATTTATTAAATCATATAAAATCACTTATAAAAGATGAAAAAATGCATTATATTATGCTTGATGAAGTTTAGTTTTTAAAAAACTTTGAAGAGGTTTTAAACACGCTTTTATATTTTGATAATGTTGATGTGTATGTAACGGGCGGTATTCTAAGTTTTTATCAAGCGATGTTATAACGGAGTTTTGTGGTAGAGGAGATGAGCTATATTTATACCCACTTAGCTTTAAAGAATTTATGCAAACAAAAGATGATATAAATACAGCTTGGAATGAATAATAGTATGGGGCGGAATGCCATTTGTGGCGACTCTGCCTACACAAGAGCAAAAAAGTGCTTATTTGCAAAATCTTTTTAAGGAAGTTTATTTAAAAGATTTAATTGAAAGAACCAATATCAGCAAAACTTATGAACTAGAAAGCTTGTTAGATATTTTGGCTTTAAATATAGGAGCACTTGCAAACCCTAGCACCATAAAAAAAACATTTGCTAGTAAAGGCATAAAGATAAGCAATGTAACTATTAAAAATTATATAGATTTTTTACAAGATTGTTTTTTGATAAGTAGTGCAAATCGTTATGATGTAAAAGGGCGAAAATATATAGGCACTCCACTTAAATACTATTATGAAGATATAGGCTTAAGAAACGTTATGTTAAAGTATAGACAAATAAAATTAAAACACATATTAAGAAAATATAATCTACAAAGAGTTTAAATCTCGTGGATATATGGTATATGTGGGTGTGATAGAAGTGTATAAATGTAATATGGGAAAAACATTAATAAATCTTTAGAAGTTGATTTTGTAATAAACAAATCAGATGAAAGGATATATATTTAATCAGCTTTCAGTATGTCAAGCGAAGAAAAAAAAGGCTCAAGAAAAACAATCTTTAATAAACATAAAAGATAACTTTTATTAAAGTTAATCTACTTAATTTTACGATGATGATAGACTTTTACTATAAATCTACTTGATTTTTACTTGATGATAAATATTTAAAAGTATGATGGGTAAAGGACAAAAATGCAAAACAAAATAGACCAAATAACAGACATTTTAAGGCGTGATGATGGCATAAGTGGGGCTATGCATTATACGGAGCAAATTAGCTGGATACTATTTTTAAAATTCTTAGATGATTATGAAAAAGAGCTTGAAGATAAGGCGTTTTATGATGATAAAGAGTATGTAAGCATACTTGATAGCAAATTTGCTTGGAGCAGTTGGGCAGCACCTAAAAAAGAAGATGGCACACTAGATATTAAAAATGCCCTAAGCGGTGATGATTTGACTAAGTTTGTAAATAATGAGCTTTTTGTCTATTTAAAAAGCTTTAAAAATAACGATGATTTTAAAAGCATTGAGTATAAAATCGGTGGTATTTTTGAAAATATTGACAACAGAATAAGTAGCGGACACACGCTAAGAGATATCATAAATATCATTGATGAATGTAGCTTTAGCAAAGATGATGATGCGTTTGCACTAAGCCTAGTGTATGAAAAACTGCTAAAAGATATGGGGAGCGATGGGGGAAATAGTGGGGAGTTTTACACCCCAAGACCACTTATAAAAGCTATCGTTGAAGTGATAGACCCAAAGGCAAATGAGCGTGTGTATGACCCTGCCTGTGGTAGTTGTGGGTTTTTGTGTGAGAGCTTTTTGCATGTGATGAGAGATAAAACAAGCCTTAGCAATGATGAGATAGATTTTATGCAAAATGACGCCTTGCACGGCAAAGAAAAGACCCCACTAAGCTATGCAATGGGTGTGATGAATATGATTTTGCACGGCATAAAATCCCCAAATATCATTAAAACAAACACCCTAAATAAAAAAATCACCGACATAAGCGAAGATGATAGATATGAAATAATTCTAGCAAATCCACCATTTGGAGGCAAAGAAAAAGAGCAAATCCAAAACAACTTTTTAGTAAAATCAAACGCCACTGAGCTACTATTTTTACAACATATCCTAAAAAGCCTTAAGATAAACGGCAGATGTGCTGTGGTAGTGCCTGAAGGAGTGCTGTTTCAAAACTCAAACGCCTTTACAAGCGTAAAGCAAGATTTAGTAAATGAGTATAATTTAGAGTGTGTTTTAAGCCTTCCTAGTGGGGTATTTTTGCCTTATAGTGCTGTTAAAACTAATGTGCTGTTTTTCTCGCTTGGTAAAAGGTTTTTAAATGATAGTGATGAGGTGTATTATTATGAGCTAATACCACCTTATAAACTAACTAAAAATAAGCCTTTAGAGTATGAGCATTTTAAAGATTTTCTAGCTTGTGTTAAGGAGCGTAAGGTTACTAATAATTCTTGGCTTGTAAGTAAAAGCTAACTTGCTCTTAAAAACTATGATTTAAGTGCAAAAAATCCAAATATAAAAGAAGAAAAAGAGCTAAGAAGTGTAGATGAAATCCTAAAATCACTTAGCAAAAACCTAGCAAAATCAAACGAACTTTTAAAAAAGCTAGGTATTTAAGCTTTGTGGAAAAATATAATAAAAAAATCGTTGAGTGATTTTAATAAATATAAATTTTAATTATTTGCAGTGGAATTTAAAATAGGAATTTCGTTTGGTATTTGTAATTTAAGCTTATTTTGTATATGATAAATATTTTAAAAATTAAAAGGAAATAAAATGATTAAAACACCATCTAATTCAATAACTAAAAAAGTAGGTTTTATATTTTTACTTGCAATATTACTTCAAATACCATTGTTTTTCATAAACGGCATAATAAATGAGAGAAATGATACTTATGAAAATATGGTTGATACTCTAGGTAATGAATGGGGTCAAAAGCAAACAATACATGGGATTTTTCTAGTAATAAATGGCACTAAAGAACAAAATATAAAAGATGAAGAAGGCAATACGATTACGCAAAAAGTCCCTTACGAAAAAATCATAATCCCAAGCCAAATTGATGTAAAAATTGATATTTTAGATGAGGTTAGACAAAAAGGAATATATAAAGCTAGTGTTTATAACGCAAATATTAACATTGGTGGTAATTTTGCTGATTTAGATGAAAAATTACCGCAAGACTTTGATGAAATTTATTTATCTTTAGGTTTATTAGATGCAAAATCGTTAGTAAATATCTCAACTTTTAAACTAAATAGCATTGATTTAAAACCAAATGCAGGGACAAATAGTAAAAATTCTCATTTAAGATATGGAATTTCATCACTAATTAATAAAAATATGTTGAAAAATAATACACCTTTTGAAATTTCTTTCACATTAAGGGGCTCAAAAGGTATAGAGATACTTCCTTTAGCGCAAAAGAATACCTTAGATATTAATTCAAAAGAAAGCAAGCCTAGTTTTTATGGGACATTGCCTGTTAGCAAAAATCTTGATAATAACGGCTTTAATGCAAAATATGAAATTATGCCATTTACTATGAATTATCAAAAAGCTATAAATAATTCAAATCATTATCTAAATGATAATCTAATCGGTATTAATCTATACGAAGGAATTACTCATTATAGACAAGTAATAAGAGCTGCTAAATACGGCATATTATTTATAATGCTTAGCTTATTTGTGGTTTATGTTTTTGAAATTTTAGGCAAAAAACCAACTCATTATATCCAATACGGAGTTGTTGGATTTTCGCTAACTTTGTTTTATTTGGTTTTGCTTTCAATGTCAGAATATTTTAGTTTTGAACTTGCCTATATTATCGCTACATTAATGGTCGTAATACCAAACGCACTTTATATAAAAGCTCTTACAAATAGCAAAAAATTTGGCTTTGGAATGCTACTATTTTTAGGCGGTGTTTATGCAGTATTATTTTCTGTGCTTCAAATGGAGCAATTCGCACTAATTACTGGAACAATTCTTATAATGATAGTTTTATATGTTCTTATGTATATTACAAAAAATATTGATAATTTTTTGGATAAAAAGGCTGAATAATTAGGATATTAAAGGATAAAAAATATTGAAATTCCGATTTTAAATTCCGTTAAAATTTAATGTATTTTCAAGATATTTTAAAAGGAATTTAAATTAGGAATTTCAATTTTATTTTTAGTGATTTTTAAATTTAAATATTTTTGCTTTTAAGGATAACAAAATGGCTTTAAAAGGTTTTTTAGCAAAAGCTAATATGATTTTAAAAATACGCTTTTTTATCTAGCTTGGTTTTTGTTTTTTATACCATTTTATATAGGAGATTTTAGTTATATTCCTTGCTTTATATTTGCTTTTCTTTTTTCTAGGATTTATCTTTTGTTATCTCAAGATGATTTAGATAGTAAGATAATCTTGCAAGATAAGTTTTATTTACTTTTAAGACATATTTCGCTTTTTATATCGTGTGTTTGCCTTGCTAAGATTATTTATAATTTTTGTCTTTATGATAGAAGCGTTTATAAGAGCATTGATACTCTTAAAAATCTCGTGCCATTTGCGATATTTGGCTTCGTATATTTATATACTGCTAGAAAAAACTATAATGTTTATTTTAAAAAATACTTAGCTTTAACTTTGGCTATGCTTTGTGCTTGGTGGTATTATGATGATTTTTTAAAACAACCCAATGAGCTTATAACAAGGATTTTAAAATCAGACCTAAAGTGTAGTAACCTTGAAAGAGTTTGCCTTGTGCTTGATAAAAGCATATTAGATGATATAAATAATGATATAAAAGGCAAAAGCTATGATGAGATACAAAAGACTTTAAGCCAGTTAGAATTTAAAATGAAAAATGAATATTTTTATTTTACTAAAATACTTTTGGGCAAAAGTGTTAGCATTAGGCTTGAATTAGAAGATGATAAGATAATTGAGATTATAGTTTCTAGGTTTTAAATATCTAGCTAATTTTATAGTGCTAAAAATCTAAGTATAAAAGAAGAAAAATAATGAATAAATATAAAAAAATATGGCTTTCATAGAAAAGAATTTTAATAAAACTTATTCTTTATTTTCTAAATTGAAATGATTTTTGTTGCCATTGTAAATACTTTTACTTAGTAAAATGTGAAAAATTTAAGGAGTAGGTAATGAAAGTAATCATTGAAGCAAAAGCAAAAATTATGGCTGAAAACGAAAATCAAGCAAAAATCAATCAAGAGTTTTTTAAAAAATCTAATTTATATTGCCTTAATTTTATGAGCTCTCCTGGTAGTGGTAAAACCACTCTACTTGAGTATATTATAAAAAATAATTTATTAAAATTATGCGTAATTGAAGGGGATTTAGAGACTAATAAGGACGCTGATAGGATTATCAAAGCAGGTGCTAAAGCATATCAAATAAGCACAGGTCAAAGCTGTCATTTAGACGCAAAAATGATAGATTTAGCTCTAAAAAATCTTGATATTAGTAATTCAGAGTTTTGTGTAATAGAAAATATAGGCAACTTAGTATGCCCTGCATCATATAAATTGGGCGAGAATTTAAATGTTGTACTTTTATCAAGTCCTGAAGGAAGTGATAAAGTAGCAAAATATCCTGTTATGTTTAAAAGAGCTGATGTGATAGTTTTAACTAAAATGGATATAGCAAAATATTTTGATTTTAGCCTAGAAACTATCACACAAGAAGCAAAAAAATTAAATCCAAATGTAAAAATCTTTTGCGTAAGCAGCACTACAGGCGAAGGAATTACCGAGCTTTGTGAATATTTTAAATCTTTAAGGAGTTAATATGTGTTTATCTATACCATCAAAAGTTTTAAGTGTTGATGAAAATAATTTCGCCATGGTTGATACTTTAGGGATTAAGCGTGGGGTTAGCCTTGATTTGATACCTGAGCAGGTTAATGTGGGAGATTTTGTATTAATTCATGTTGGTTTTGCTATGCAAAAAATTGATGAAGCAGCTGCTAAAGAAAGCTTAGAATTATATAAGCAAATTGCAGATGAGATAGGTAGCGAAGAGATTGAAAGTAGGTTTTTATGAATTACATAAAAGAATATAAAGACGCAAATATTATTAATAATTTAAAAAAACTAATTAATAATGTTAAGCTTGATAGGGTTTATAATGTAATGGAGATTTGTGGCGGGCACACACATTCACTTATAAAATACTCAATCCCTTCTCTTTTGCCTAATATTAATTTTATTCATGGGCCAGGTTGTCCTGTTTGTGTAATGCCAAAAAGTAGGCTTGATGAAGCTATTTTTTTAGCAAGTATGGAAGGTGCTATTTTTTGCACGCTTGCTGATTTGATTAAAGTTCCTGCTAGTAATACGAGTTTAGAAAAATTAAGAGCACAAGGCAAGGATATTAGAGCGCTTTATAGCCCACTAGAAGTATTAAAAATCGCAAATGAAAATAAAGATAAAAAGATTATATTTTTTGCAATAGGTTTTGAAACTACTACTCCTATGAGTGCGGTTTTGATTGAAAAAGTGCTTGAAATGGGACTTAAAAATGTATTTTTTCATATAAATCATGTAAGAGTTCCTGAGCCTGTTGAAGCCTTATTAAATGATAAAGATTGTAATATTGATGGCTTTTTAGCCCCATCACATGTAAGCGTGATAATAGGAGAAAACGCGTATTTAAATATGGCTAATACTTATAAAAAACCATTTGCTATAAGTGGTTTTGAGCCTGTTGATTTAATGCACTCGCTATTAAATTTAAGCTTACAATTTAAGAATAAAACTCATAATGTTTATAATGAATATTCAAGATTAGTTAGTAAAAATGGTAATGAAAAAGCTAAAGAATTAATTGAAAAATACTTTAGGCGTGATGATTTTGAATTCCGTGGCTTAGGTGTTATTAGTAATGGCGGTTTGGAGCTAAAAGATGAATATGATTATATAAACGCAAAAAAAGTATTTGATATAAAAACAAATACAAAAGCAGAAAACAAAGCCTGTCTATGCCCTAAGATTTTAAAAGGACTTGCAAAGCCAACTGATTGCAAAGTTTTTGGTAATTTATGCACGCCTAATAATCCAATAGGAAGTTGTATGGTAAGTAGTGAAGGTGCTTGTGCTGCTTATTATAAATACAATAGAATTTAAATTAACTCCTTTTTATAGGAGTTAATATGATTATTTGCTTATAAATCTTAGCCAAATATAGCCTAATACAGCTGATACAAAAGAAGCACTAAGTATTGCTAATTTTGCGCTATTAAATAATTCAGGATTATTTTCAAATACAAGAGTGTTTATAAAAAAGCTCATAGTAAAACCAATACCTGTTAGTATGCAAACCCCATATAATTGAACTTTATTTGATGGTAATTTAAAGCCAAATTTACTAGCAATTAAGCAAAAGCTAAATACACCTAATTGTTTGCCTAAAAATAGACCTAAAAATACTCCAAAAAATACTGCATTAAAATCATTTAAATTAAGACCATTAATTAAAACTCCAGCATTAAATAAAGCAAATAAAGGCAATATAAAATAATTTATATAAGGTGTTAAATCGTGCATTATATGTTCTAAAAATTCTTTATTATCTTTAGTATTTAATGGTATAAAAAACGCACACGCCATACCAGCTAAAGTCGCATGAACTCCACTTTTAAGAACACAAACCCAAATAAATGCACCAATAATCACATAAAGGCTTTTTATACAAATATGCAAATAATTTAATAATAGCAAAATAGCTAAACCACAAGTAGCAAGGCTAAGACTTAAAATACTTAGCTCATTTGTATAAAATAAAGCGATTATAATAATTGCAGCAACATCATCAAATATTGCAAGGCTTAGTAAAAATATTGTTAAAGATTTTGGAATTTTATTTCCAAGTAATAATAAAACTCCTAAAGCAAAAGCAATATCAGTTGCAGTCGGTATCGCAAAGCCTTGTAAAGCAAAGCTATCGTTTATATTAATTAAACTATAAATTATAGCAGGGACAATTACTCCGCCAAGTGCTGCAATTAGTGGCAAACTAGCAGCTTTTATATTGCTTAATTCTCCTATTAGAATTTCTTTTTTAACTTCTAATCCAACCCAAAAGAAAAATATAGCCATAAGCCCATCATTTACCCATAAAGTAAGTGGTTTTATAAGGTTTAAATCTCCAAAAATCACACCTGCTTTATAATTAGTAATGAGTTCATAATAAGTGTTTAGATTTGAATTTTTAAGAGCTAAAGCAAGTATAGTCATAAAAATCAATAAAATTGGAGCAAAAAGCTCGTGAGTTATAATTTTTTTAAGCATAATATCTCCTTGTTAAAAATTATTTTTTAGCAAGAAAAGTTTGCAATACATTAAACGAAAGCTCATTTAAACATTGATAGGCAATGTTATTTTGCATTAGTTCATTTTTTGTTTTATTAGAAAATGTTTTTGTTAAAGAAAAGCAATTTTTAAAATCACTATTATTTAAACCACAAAATATTATTAATTTTTTATCATAAATGTTGCAAATTTGATTAATTTCTCCGATTACTTTTCCCATCAAACTTTGATTATCAAAAGCACCTTCTCCTGTTATTATTAAATCAGAGTTTTTAATTAACTCTTCAAGATTTAAAAGGTTTTTAATATATGAAAATCCACTTTCAAATTCTGCATTTAAAAATGCTTTAAAGCCAAAACCAAGTCCACCAGCAGCACCACAACCTTGAAATTGTGAATAATCTTTAGTTAAATATTTTTCACAAACTTTTGCAAAATTTTTTAAACCTAAATCAAGTATTTTAACTTCATTATCATTTGCACCTTTTTGCCTTGCATAGACATACGCTGCACCATTTTCTCCATATAATGGATTTTTAACATCACAAGCTATTTTAAAGCTACAGTTTTTAAGCTCTTTTAATACATTTTTATCATTTATTTTTGCAATTTTTATTAGATTTTCTCCGATAGGTTTTAAAATATTTTCAAATTCATCTAAAAACTCGTATCCTAAAGCGCTTAACATTCCTATTCCAGCATCATTTGTAGCCGAACCACCAATGCCTATTATAAACTCATTTGCACCATTATTAATAGCGTCTTTTATAGCAATACCTAGTGAAATTGTGCTAGTTTTGCAAGGATTTTTTTCATTTTCATTAAGAGCGATTAATCCTGCAAATTCTGCCATTTCAAAATATGCTTTATTTTCTTTTAAAAGATAATAACCCTTATAATCTCTAATACCATAAGCATTTTTTAAGTTTAAATAGATTTTTGTAGCATTGATTTTATCATTTATACTTTCTAAAAAACCTTCTCCACCATCAGAAATAGCTAGTTGAATTGAGTTTATATTTAATTTATCGCAAGATTTTTTGATAGCTTCGTTTGCTTGTTTTGAACTAAGAGAGCCTTTAAAACTATCACAAATAATTAATGCTTTCATTTTTTTATCCTTTTAATTACAAAATAAATTAGTAAAAAACTAAAAAATAAAGTAGCACTTATATCAAGTATAAATTCATTCATAAAAAATCTCCGTTTTTTTAGGTAGCATTAGGGTATTATCTGTGTATTTTAAATATTTTAGCTTTAGTGCATAAATTTTGTGATTTAGTGCAAAATTAGCAGCCTTATATGTATTTAAATAAAGCTTTTTTTGGGTTTCATTTGCTAATAATAATTTTCCTATTATTTGAACGCCTTTAATTGGATTGTTTGTATAAATTGCTGCACTTAATAATTCATCTAATTTAATATGCCTTGAAGTAGGCGATGAGATAAAAAGTAATGCTTCATTAATCTCATCAAATTTATAAAACAAAGTAGCCGAATAAGGCTCGTTTGTAGAAACTACGCAAATATTGTTAGAATTTAAAAACTCATTTATTTTAGATTTCAATATCAATACCAACAGGACAATGATCAGAGCCCATTACATCGCTTAATATAAAGGCGTCTTTTAAATAAGGGGTAAGATTATTTGATATGAAAAAATAATCAATTCTCCAACCAACATTTCTATTTCTAGCAGCTGCACGATAGCTCCACCACGAATATTTTTCAGGAATATCTCCGTTTATATATCTAAATGTATCAACAAATCCAGCATCAAGCAATCTATCAATCCACTCACGCTCAATTGGTAAAAATCCACTTGTTTTTTCATTAGCTTTTGGGTGAGTTAAATCTATTGGGCGGTGTGCTGTATTTACATCTCCACAAATTATGATTTTTTTGCCTTCTAATAATAATTTTTTTAAATATTCTAAAAAATCATCATAGAATTTCATTTTATAATCTAATCTTTCATCACCGCTTTGTCCGTTTGGAAAATATATATTAAACAAAACAATATCTTTAAAACTATGCTCTAAAACTCTTCCTTCATCATCAGGAAAAAATTGGGCAAATCTACTCTCGCATTCAAAATTTAAAAAGCTCATAACACCAGAGTATCCAGCTCTTTTTGCTGAATTTGATTTAATATCTTTAAAGCCTAAATTGTTTATATCTTTTGGAAATTTATCAGGTGTTGCTTTTATTTCTTGAATACCTAAAAAATCAGTAGGGTATTTTTCTAAAAATGAAAACCCATCTTTATCACAAATTGCTCTTAAACCATTTACATTCCACGAAATTAATCTCAAAACTATTCCTTAAATTAAGTTATTTATAATGATAAAAACTATACAAAAAGGTAGTAAATGTTAAAGATAAATCCAATTTTATTTAATTTTGTTTTAAGTGCATATATAATCACTTTGAATTATTTTTCTATGCTTACATTTTTGAGTAATAAAATAAGTGATATTTATTTTTTTACAATAGTAAATATTATATATTTTGCATTGATATTTTTAGTTGTTAATATATTATGTTTTTTTAGAATTTTGGCTTATATTTGTTCTATTATTTTAATAATATGCACTGGATTTAGTATATATTTTATTAAAACTTACAATGTAGTTATTGATGGAAATATGGTAGCTAATGTATTTTTAACAGACAAAAGAGAAATGAGCGATTTATTTTCTTTATCCTTTGTATTTTTTATATTATTAAGCGTTGTATTACCAATAATTTTGCTAAGATTTATTAGTATAAAAAAAGGTTGTTATATAGCTAAAATAGTTTCAATTATTTTAAGTGCTATATTGATTTTTGTCATAGTATTTACTAATTCTAGAACTTTTATACCTTTTATTAGAACTAATGATGACATAAGATATTACAATGTGCCATTTCATCAAATATATTCTGCTATTAAAATAACAAAATCAAAATTCACTCCTAAAGAAGAGATGGTAAAAATAGGGCTTGATGCTTCTATTCAAGATGATAATGAGAGTAAAACTTTTATTTTAGTAGTAGGAGAAACTGCAAGGGCAAAGAATTATTCTTTAGGCGGATATACTAAAAACGATACTAATTTTTATACTAAGAATTTAAATATTAATTATTTTAGTAATTTTACATCTTGCGGGACTGCCACTGCTCAATCTTTACCTTGTATGTTTTCATTGCATGATAGGGTGGATTTTAAAAAAGGTGAAAATTATGAGAATGTTTTAAATCTTTTAAATCGTTTTATTGATGTGCGTTGGATAGATAATAATTCTGGAGGTTGTCAAAATGTTTGTAATGACATTAATTCTATTATTAAAAGTAAAGATTATGATGGATGGTTAGTTGATGAAACTAAGAATATATTAAAAAGTAAAAAAGATAAAAATACATTAATAATAGTGCATTTGCAAGGTTCTCATGGACCAAGTTATTATCTTAGATATCCAAAAGAATTTGAAAAATTTACTCCAACTTGTAATACAAATAAATTGCAAGAATGTAGCGAAGATAATTTATATAACACTTATGATAACACCTTGCTTTATACTGATTTTATAGTGGCTAGTTTGATTGATGTTTTAAAGACTGATAATGCTGATAAAAAAGCTTTATTTTATCTAAGTGATCACGGAGAAAGTTTAGGAGAAAATGGGTTTTATTTGCACGGAATGCCATATTATTTAGCACCAAAAGAGCAAATTCAAATTCCGGCTATTTTATGGACTAATTATGAGTATAACAATAAAGATAAACTTGATTTTAAACTATCTCAAGATAATTTATTTAGTTCTTTATTAGGGTTTTTTAATATTTCTACAAAAGATTATAGGAAAAACTATGATTTATTTAGTATAGATTTAGAAAATAATTTATAAATAATATAAAAAATAAAATATTTATAAAATTTTTATTTAGTTTAATATTATTTTAATAATTGTGTGGTTATAATACGCCATTCCTTGTTTTAAAGGGTTGCAGCTAATAAATCGTTAATCATTTTTCAACTATACTCCTAAATGCAACCCTTTTAATCTCTTCAATATTTACGATTTTTACATATTATTTTTACTTTAATTTATTTGATATTTTTAAGGAGATTGTATGAGAAAAATATTATTAGCTTTAGGTATTTTGGTATCTTTAAGTGCTAATGAAAGTTTGTTTGAAAAGGGTGAATATAAAAAAGCTTATCCTAATTTTAAACAAGAATGTAATAAAGATAATTCTAATGCTTGTTATAGATTAGGAGAGATGAATGAATTTGGATTAGGAACGGGGATTTCTTATTCTTATGCTTATAAATATTATAAAAAATCTTGTGATTTGAATAATAAAAAAGCTTGTGGAAGTCTTGGAAAAATGTATTATCTAGGGCTTGGTGTTAATAAGGATATAAAAAAAGCTAATGATTTATTAGATAATGCTTGTAAGAATGACATTTATGAAGCTTGTGATAATTATGCTTATTTACAAAAAAAAGAATATAAAGAATTTAAACAAGACGAATTATTTAAAGCTTGCAATGGTGGAATTGCTAATTCTTGTATAGAACTTGCTAATAATTTAAATCCTAATCAAGGAATTGATTTTTATTTAAGAGCTTGTGGTTTAGGCGATGATTATGGTTGTCAGATGGTGTCAAATTGGTATTTAACTACCCAAGTTGTTAATAATAAAATATCTAATTTTTCTGATTTAAGCGATAAAGAGTGTAATAATAAAAATTATAAAGCTTGCAAGTCAATAGGAGATGTTTATAGATATTTAAACAATATAGAAAAAACTCAAATGTATTATGAGCAAGGTTGCGAATTAGATGATAAAGATTCTTGTGCTAGCTTAGCGGTATTACAAGAACATAATAATGATTTTGAAAAAGCTATAAAAAACTATGAAAAATCTTGTAAGATTGGCGATGGTTATTCTTGTTCTAGACTTGGATATATGTATGAAGATGGATTAAAAGATAATGATAAGACATATATCAAAACAGATTCTTCTAAATCAAAAAAATTCTTTCAAAAAGCTTGCGAATTAGGTTTTACTAAAGCTTGTAATTAATATTTTATACATTTTTTTTGCCTTTTTTTGTAAAAATTATATTTTTGCACTGAAGGGCAATAATAGAATTTATATATTTTCGTTAAATTAACCTTGTTTTGAAATTCAACAAGGAGAAATATTATGGCGGAAGCTGGAAAAATTATTAAATTAATAGGCGATGTTAAAGCTATTAATGTTAATGGTGAGAAGTCACTAAATGTAGGCGATGCAGTATCACTAAATGATACTATTAGAACAATCGGAAAAGATACAAGTGTTGATATAGAACTTAGCAGTGGCAAAGTTTTACATATTGTAGGAGATAATGTTGCAAAGATTGATAATAGTATTTTAACAAGTGAAAGCTTTGAAAATGAAGCTGCAATTGATGATAAAATCAATAACTTAATCAATAACTTAGTAAATAACAATGGAGAAATAGAATTAGACGCAACTGCTGCTGGTGAAGCTGGTGCTGCTGGTGCTACTGGAACATTAAATGATGTTGTGTTTGATCAATCAGGTAGCGAAAGCACAGTTTATGCAGATGTATTATCAAGAGAAGTTGATAATAATGTTATTACTAACTTTAACAACAACGGCTTAGGTGCTGCAAATCTTAATGATTTATTAGCACAAGGTAATCAAGTAACACCTGAAATTAATGGAGAAGCTAACAATGGCGAAATTCCTACAATTCCAGGAAATAATGGTGCTAATGACAATGTAGTTCCTGAAAATCCAGAAAACAATACAGGAAACAATACTCAACCTGAAGTTAAACCTGAAGAAGATAAAACTGAAGATAATAAACAACCAGAAGTAAAACCTGAAGAAAAACCTGAAAATACTGAAGATGTTGTAACTCCTGAAGTTAAACCTGAAGAAGATAAAACTGAAGACAATAAACAACCTGAAGTTAAACCTGAAGATAAACCTGAAAACACTGAAGATGTTGTAATTCCAGAAGTAAAACCTGAAGAAAAACCTGAAAATACTGAAGATGTTGTAACTCCTGAAGTAAAACCTGAAGAAGATAAAACTGAAGACAATAAACAACCTGAAGTAAAACCTGAAGATAAACCTGAAAATACTGAAGATGTTGTAACTCCTGAAGTTAAACCTGAACCAACTCCAGTTGTTCCTGAAGATAAACCAGTTGATAATGTTATCCCATCTACTCCATTAAACCCTGCTACTAAACTATTTACAGATATTCTTATTACTTCAATCAATGGTGATAATACAGCAGTTGATGATAGAGCAGAAGTTAGTGAAGGAAAATTAGTAATTACTGCTAAATTAGATGACTTCAAAGGCAAAGAAGGCGAATACACATTTACAGTAAATAGCAATTTAAACAATGCAGGTTTAGAGCAAAAAGTTACAGCTTATGTAAATGCTAATGGTGAATTTACATTTACAATGGATTCTAATGTTGTAAATAACGAACAAGGAATGATTAAATTAAGTATAGGTAGCGTAAGCGATACAGCAAATATATTTTATGTTCCAGCTACTCCTGATAATACAGATGATAAACCAGTTGATGTTGTAACTCCAGAAGTTAAACCTGAAGATAAACCTGAAAATACTGAAGACAATAAACAACCTGAAGTTAAACCTGAAGCTCCACTATTTGATAAACTTGTAATTACAGAAGTAAATGGAGATGAATCTTTAAGTGATAAATTAGCTAAAGTAGATAATAATGAATTAGTAATAAAAGCTAAACTAGAAGGCTTTACAGGTAATGCGGGTGATTATATATTTACAATAGGAAGCAATATAATAGGTGCTACAAATAGTGTTGTATCTAAGGCTTATGTAGATGAGAATGGTAATTTCACAATTACATTAGATTCTAATATAGTTAATCAAGAAACTGGTTTAATTAGCGTTAGTTTAGATGATAAACATGATATTGTAAGGGTTGAATATAATGCACCTGTAGTTGAGGCAGTAGATGCAGATATTAAGGTAGATATATTTGACAATAAAGGCACAAATATTGAAGATACATTAAATAACAATAAAGAATTAACAATAAGCGGTAGTGTATCTCCTGTAGATGCTAACGGAAATAAAGTTGAATTAAATCCTGATAACGCAACTATTACAATTAATGGTGAAAAAGTAAATGCTACAATCAATCCAGATGGCTCATTTACAACTACTTATACTCCAGAAAAAGATGGAGAAGTTAAGGTAGAAGTAACTTATAATGTAAATGATAAAATAGTATCTGATGTTGCTACAACGACAATAGACACTACAGCTCCATTATTAGGAGAATTAACAGGAACTCCAGATTTAAATGGTAATTATGTTGTAGAAGGTAAAACAGAGCCAAATGCAGTGGTAACAATAAATGGTAAAACTGAAGTAAAAGCTGATGCTGATGGTAACTTTAAAGCAACATTAAATGATGTAAAAGATGGTGAAAAATTAGAATTAGTAGCTAAAGATGAAGCTGGAAATATTAGTAATGTTGGCACAATAAACGCTAAGTTAGATACTAAAGAAGGCACTTTAGAATTTAAAGTATTCCAAGGTGATGAAGATGGATTCTTTAAT
>NZ_JACGAU010000009.1:0-80395 GCF_020137595.1 Campylobacter sp. RM12640 | reverse complement strand
TATTACTTTAAGTAGTGATATTAAAGCTGAAAACACTAATTCAAATTCTAAAAATACTTTACAAACTAGTGAGCAAATTGAAATTAAAGAAGAAATTAATAATAAAGTAGTGGCTTTATTAGAAAAAGAAGATGATGAAAATTCTGATAATAATAAAGAAGATGAAGAAAATAATGATAATGACACAAATAAACCAGATATGCCAATAGTTCCTAGTGAGCCTGTTTATAATAAATATTTTTCAAATGCAGACAATAAAAACTATTATTATTCATCAAATACTAGCCTAAGAAGTGGCGATGTTAGACAAGACGCTGCAGAGCTTAATGTGAAAAAAGGTAGTTTAAATATCCTTAGTAATACTAAAAGCGGTAATAATATTACAGATTTTAAAAAAATTAGCGTTACAAATAATCAGCTAAACATATTAAAAACTACAAATGATGCTAATAGTGTTGAAGATTTTTCATATAGTTTAACAGATACTACAATTAGTGGTTTAGATGGATATAGCGATTTAAAATTTAGTGCTAATGATGGAAAAGTAAGTTATACTGCTAATAAAGAAAAATTAGAAGCAAATATTTTAGATGATAGTTTTTCTATGTTAAAAGACACAAGCACAAATTCTAATTATAATGCTATAGATAAAGAGTGGGGTAATTTTACAAATACATTATTTGAAAAAAATAAGGATTATTTCAATGTATCAGATTTAAATAAGGTATTTTATTATGGTTCAAATAAAGCTGCAATGCAGTTAAATCTTAAAAATTCATCTATTGCTTATTATTATGCAGATGCATATGAAGCTAAAAAACTTTATGCTGATTTTAAATATGCAAATCAAATATATTACGAAAACGCAAAGAGTTCAGGAAGTTCTTATGATAAGCAAACTTATGATGTATATAACAAAACCATATCACCTATTAACGGCTCATCTACTTATAATATACAAGCAAATGCTTCTAATGGCATTAAAAATCAAGATTTTGCTTTAAAAGCAGATAAAAATAAAGCAGAAATTAATTTTGGAAGTGTAATTTCTAGTTTGATGGATACTCAATTAGACCCGCAAAATAGATTTCAATACTTTTCTAATGAATTTGATAAATATAAAGATACTTATAAAAGTAAATATTTAGGTGCTGATGAAGATAAGGAATATTTTTATGCAGGTAGTGGAAGCTCAATTAAATTAAATCCCGCTAAGCAAGAAGTAGATAGTTATGTAGTATATGATGGTGGGTATGGAAATATTTTTAGAGTAACTTTTGATAAAAATATCGGAGATGCTACCTATGTTAAAAGAGTTGATGGTAGGGTTCAAGATGTTAAACATTCTCAAAAATTTAATATAAATAGTATTAGAGATGTAAATTCAGGTTATGCACTAACAGTAGGCGATAGCAATAATGATTATAATTTTGAAGTGAAGGCTGATAAAGTTGGAGCTAGTTTAAAAGGCAATTTTAAGATAAATGGAGCTAATCATAACGTAGATTCTGGTATTTTACAATATGTAAATACTTCTGAAGCGCATAAATTAGTTAAAGATACTTACGATAAAGCAGTTCAAGGAAAATAATAATTTTTAGGGGAGTTAGATTTGACCTAATTCTCCTAATAAACTTCTTAATTTATCATTTCTATATTTTATTTCTTCACTACATTTTCTAGCAATATCTATGCAGATATTTAAAAAATTAGTAGTTTCATCATTTTCAAAATCTATTTTTTTGACATTAGTTAGTTTGTCTTGATTAATACAACTAAAAATATATGTAATCACTTTTAGACTAGGTGTTAATAGCAAATATCTTTTATTGTGATATATAATATATTGTTCGTTGCATTGTGTGGTTAATAGTGTGATTATTTCTTGTTTTATTTGTTCGTAAGGAGTATTTGGGAAATCTTTGGCTACTTTTTTGATAAATTTTTCATCATTAATTCTATCTTCTTCACTCTGCAAAAATACACTATCATTTTCAAGTAGTGTTTCAAGTTCTTTTAATATTTCAATAGCTCTAATGTAATCTTTCATTTTACCACCTACTATATTTATTACATTTATATTACATTAAAAAGAAAAATAAAGGTAAATTTTTTAGGTTATTTAATTAGTTTTTTTAATTAAAATAATTTTAATAATTAAGCATTTAGCCTAAATATTAGTATTTTTTATCTTTTATAGTCATAAATATATAAAATAATACATTGAAAATTTAAGTATAAATATTAAATATTTATACTTAAAAGGTCTTTTATATGTCAAAAGTTAAAAAAGAATTTGAAATAATATCTTTAATATTATCTAGCTTAATTTGTCTATTATTTAGGCTTTTTGTATGTTTTAGCAGTATTGTATTTAACTCGTTTAGATATTCATTTTTTAATTTTATGATTTCTTTTTTATTTATCAATAGTTCTTCAAATTCAAAAAAACTACAATCAGTAAGCAATCTTTGATAAATTTCATTTTCACTAGGCAAATAAAGCTTAAATTGTTTGCTATCTAGCTCATAAAATTCACGACTTGCATTAATCTTTTCATAAAAAAATGATAGGCTTAATTTAGCTGCGTTTTCGTAATTATTTAATGCTTTTATATTTATTTTTTCAAAAAGCTTATTTAATTTAAGCTCATAATTATTTAAAGCCTTTTCATAATCATTTATAATAAGCTCATCTAATGCTTTATAAAAATCATCTGCTATTGCGTAAAAATCAGCATTTACAAGGTCATTGTAGTTTTTATCTAATTCTTTTGTTTTAGCAATATTTAAAGCATTTTTAAATTCTTTTAAAGGCTTGTGAAAATTATCTAAAAGGTTTAAAAATTGCTCGTTTATTTCTTTTCTAATTTTTAAAAATTGCTTATTAATCGTATCTTTGTTGTAAAAAATACTTAAAAATGTATCATCAGGATTTAAAGTTTTGTATGAATATTCGTTTTTATTAAAGCAATTTTTATGAAATACTCCATCATTTTGGGTATAAAAATAAGCATTTTTTACCTTAAAATTAGTCATAAATTCGTTAGCAATCGTCCTTGCTATACTCTTTAAAGCATTTAAAATCTCATCATTAAAGCCACTATAATCAAATTCATTTTTTACAAGTATTTCTAAATAATTTTTAATTTTACACTCTAATTCTTCAAGGCTTAGTTTAATTTCACTAATAATTCCTAAAAGCTCATTATTTAATGTTTTTAAAGACGCTTTTATATTATCTTCTTTAATGCTTGTTTTATTTAGGTTTTTTAAAAAATCATAAAAGGCCAAAATATTTGAATCAGGATTATTTTCACTTGCTTGTTTGCAAGAAATTAGCTCAATTTTTTCAAAATACTTAGCAAAAACTTCATTTAAATAATTCTTTAATCTTAATTGCTCGGCTTCGTTTAATTTATCTTTTTGATTAATTAGACAAATCTTTTTTATATTTGGTTTTAATTCTTTAATAGCCTTTTCTTCACTAGCTTTACCAGCACTTTCAGCTAAACTTAGCCAAATTAAAGCATCAAAAGAATTAAATAAATTTTTAGAAAATTCTTCATCGGTAGTATTTGCATTTAGTCCTGGAGTATCAATTAGTGTAATATCTTTTAAAAGCTCGTTATTTGTAAAAATATTAATACTTTTAAGCCCATTTAGTTCTTCGTTTTGGTCATTTACAATATTGTTTGTAAGTTCGCTTAAGCCGTTTTCAAATTCTGCTAAAACTAAATCATTTAAACCATAATTAATATAAGTAGCAACAACGCTAACAGGTCTTGCCCCTGTAGCTAAAATATCTTTTTTAAAAAGCAGATTTAAAAGTGAGCTTTTACCTGAACTAAATTGTCCTATCACACCAACTTGTAATGGTAGATTATAATGCTTACATAAATTATCAATATTATTAATTAGTTTATTGCTAAGCATTAAATTAGGATTTTTTAGAGTGTTTTTTAAGGTTTTTAAATCTCCTAAAAAGCCTTTTTCATAACTTATATTGTATTTTTCATTATATTCTTTTAAGACACTTTTTATCATTTTAAATTCTCTTTTATTTCTAATAATTTTTCTATTTTTTGTGTATTTAAGCTCAATAGATTTTCATCGTTAAATTCATTTATATTGATTTTTTCAATATGATAAATACTAAAAAATTCATTTTTCAAAAACTCATTAGCTAATTGTTTTTGCTCGCTAAAATTAAAAAAATTAAGATTGATATTTAAATAAATCGCATTTAATTTATTATTGATTGCATTTTCACTTTTATCACTTAGCAAATCAAGTTTATTTATGATTTTTTCAAATTCTTCAAATATTTCTTGTAATTTATTTTTATCAAAAATAATTTCATAATCTTTAGTAATATTTAGCTTTGCTTTAATTTCATTAAAATCATTTAAGAATTTATTACTCATACTTGAGTTAAGCCCATTTAATAAATCTTTAAAACCTTGAAAAATTACATTTCTTACCTTTTCGTTTGAGTAATTTTTGTCATAATTTAATTCATCAAAAATCCTAGCAGCTTGATTTTTTGCTAAAAAGCTTAATTCGTGTGCTTGGATTTTGTAGTCTTTATTTAAGTATTCATTTAGCGATATTTCAAGTTCTTGTTTTAAGGCTAGCTTTTTGGCATTTTCGTTTTGTAGATTTTCTATATTTTTCATATATTCGTTTTTATCTAGCTTTAAAGAATTGTTTATATTGGTTAAAAGCGTAATTTCTAAATCAATTAGATTTTTAAATTTTTCGCTAATGCTATTTATAAATTCTTGTGAGCTAGTAGAATTAAAGCAAACATCGTTTAAATAAGCTTTTAAAGCATTTATTTCGCCTTTTGAATTGTCTTTTTTAAATTCACTAGCACTTACGCAAAATAGCTCATAATTAGGTGTAATATCTAGGTTTTTAAGCTCATTGTTAAAGCGATTTTTGACATATTCTTTTAATTTAATTTGCTCATCGATACTTATTAAATCACTTTTTGTAAGCACTAAAACTAGCTTTGAATTAGGATTATTTTTAGCAAAACTAGTTAAAAATTCTAAATCTTTAATGCTAAGTGCTTGAGTGCAAGTCATAAGGTATAAAACACAATTAGCAGTTTTTAAAAACTCTAAGCTTTTTTGTTCTCTACTAATTACTACATCATCAAGACCAGGAGTATCTATTATATTTATTTTATTTTTTAAATACTCGTTGTTTAGATGGATTTCAATATCTTTTACAAAAATACTTATGCTAGAATTTGCACTTGTATAATCGTATAATTCGTTTATTTTTACTTCAACGCTTTTATGCTCAACAAAATCAATATTAAAGATTTTATTTAATTCTTCATTCAAACTAGCTTGAGTTTTTAAGGCATTAAATTCTGCTTCATTATAAAAATTTACTTTTATTTTTTCATTTTCATCATAGCTAATTACACTAAGATTTGCCGTTTCAGGTGCATTTGATACACCTAAAAAATCTTGATTTAATAAAGCATTTATTAGGCTACTTTTTCCTGCGTTAAATATCCCACTAAAAGCTATTTTATAATCTTTGCTAATTAATTGAGTATAAAACTCATCAAGCTTATCTTTAAGCTCATTGCTTAGAATTTGTTGTAAATTTTTATAAATATTTTCAAGTTTATCTTGGCTTTTTTTAAAATTATTATTAAATTCTTTTGATGAATTTATTTTTGTATTTTGAAGATAAGTGAAGATATTTTCTTTTATTTTTAATAATTTTAATTTTTCAAGATAAAAGATTATTTCAAGTGGATTTAAAAGATTATTGTGAATAGAATTTAAAACAGCAATTTGCTTCATTTTAAGCTCAAAAAAACTATCAGTATTTAGGTATTGTTTGTATGTTTTTAGATTTAATAATTCTTTATAATTTAATTCATTAGCACATAAAATTAATGCGGCAAGTTCGGGATTAAAAATATTTTCTTCATAGTTAAAATCAAGATTTCCTAATTCATCATTCCATAAATTTTTTAATAATTCTTGCAATTTAATTCCTTTTTGAAAAGATTTAAAAATCTTAGCTATTAAGACTTAAAGAAGTGTTACAAATAGTAATTAGGAGAAAAATTATCTAGTTTTTGTGTAAAAACTACTCAAATACCTATAAATATTTTAATTATATTTATCAATTAATTATATTTTTATTATATTTTTTGTGTTAGTATCTCGCCGAATTTTTAATAAAAAAAGGAAAAAAATGAGTTTTAAAAATAAAATTTATTTAACATTAATTGTGTTATTAGTCGTTGGATACTCGGCTCTAACCTACATTAGTTATAGCACTAGTAGCAAAACTATATCTGCTAATATTGAACGCTATTTAGATGATATTGTAGATAAGAATTTAAATTACATTCAAAATTTCATTAGCATAACAGAGCAAAGCATTAAAGAGACTGCTAAAACTTTATCTAAGTTTGATTCAAATTCTAAAGAAGCTTTTGTGCCTTACTTAGAAAATGAAACTAGGGTTTTAAATTCTCCTATGGTATTTTTAGCGTTTGAAGATGGCTCTATGTATGATGGCACAGGCTGGAAAGCACCTTTTGATGCAACGCAAAGAGGTTGGTATAAACAAGCAAAACAATTAAATAAAACTTTTGTAACCGATGTTTATGAAGACGCTCAAACTAAAAAATTAGTTATGTCAGTAGTTTCTCCAACTTATGATACAAATTCTAATTTTAAAGGTGCTTTAGGTGCTGATGTTACCTTAGATAAAGTTTCTGATTTTTCTAAAAATGCTGGAATTGAAGGTGGAGCTTTATATGTTTTAGATAATTATGGAATGATTATTGGTTATCCTGATCAACAATTAATAGGTAAAAAATTAGTAGAAGTATTTCCTAATTTAAAACCAATGCTTGATGAAATGTATTCAAAAAATAGTGGCAAATTAGAATTTGAATTAAATGGAGTAAAGCAAATTATGGATTTTAGCACTATTCCTGAAACTGGCTGGAAAGTTGCTGCTGCGATAAATAAAGAACTAGCATTTAAAGATGTTAGCAATCAGTTTAAAACGCTAATAATCGCAAGTGTTTTAGCTATTGTGGTTACTATTGGTATTGTTATATTGGTTTTAGTTTATTTGTTTAGACCATTTGATAGACTAGGCTTAATGATGAAAGATTTAGCAGTAGGGGAAGGTGATTTAACAAAAAGAGTTGCGATTAATGGAAATGATGAAATAGCTCAAATAGGAAAGCATGTAAATACTTTTATACAAAAAATCCAAACTTTAATAGCTAATTCAAAATCAACTTCAACAGAAAATGCAAGTGTAGCTCAAGAATTAAGCTCAACTTCACTAGCAGTAGGTAAGCAAGTAGAAGAAGAAACTACAATAATAGGTTGTGCTACTAAAGCAGGAGAAGCTATATTAAAAGATATAGATGTTACCGTTGAACACGCTGAAGAGAGTTCAAAACAACTTGAAACAGCTAGTGATAATTTAGATATTATTAAAAATCAAATATTAAAACTTGTTTCAGTATTAGAAAATCAATCTTTACAAACTACTGAATTATCAAATAAATTAAATCAAACTAGCCAACACACAGAAGAAGTTAAAAATATCTTAAATGTTATAAACGATATAGCAGACCAAACTAATTTATTAGCATTAAATGCAGCTATTGAAGCAGCTCGTGCGGGTGAGCATGGTCGTGGATTTGCTGTGGTTGCTGATGAGGTTAGAAAATTAGCTGAAAGAACGCAAAAAAGCCTTGCAGAAATAAATACAACAATAGGTGTGGTAGTTCAATCAGTAAATGATGCGTGTGGAGAAATGGAAAAGAACGCTCAAGATATTTCAAATATTTCAAAATCTAGTGTTCAATTAGAAGAAGTGGTTAATGAAAACTCTTTAATCGTTCAAACAAGCATTAGTGCTAATAAAAATAGCGTAAATGAATATAAAGATATAGCTAAGACTATTCGTAGTGTTATAACTCAAATTGAGCAAATTAACAAAATCGCTAATTCAAATGCTAGAAGCGTAGAAGAAGTAGCAGGAGCAAGTGAGCATTTATCTAAGATGACTATTAAACTTGATGAAGAATTAGGTAAATTTAAAATCTAATTTAAACCAGCTAAATGCTGGTTTAATCTTTTAGTGGAATTTAAATCTAAGATTATTTGTAAAAGTTTTTTAATATTGTTAGTTTGATAGGATTTCTTTTAATTTTCTGAAATCTTTTAATTCATTTTCTAGTTTATAAACTTTTTTTAGCAAATTCATAGCAGCTATGGTTCTTGTGCTTATTCTATTTGTAGCAATTGCAATTCTTAAACTCCCTTCACTCATTCCAATTTTTTCTGCTAATTCTTTGTAGGTTAGATTGTTTTCTTTACAAAATGTTTTTATTTCTTCTACTTTCATATCATATCCTTAATACAAATATATTTTTTATATAATATCATTTAAATGATTAAGCAAAATATATATTTTTTAAATTTTTGTATTTTTTATGATGATAAAAGTAATGAATATATTTTAAGTGTAAGCATAGTTAAGCTTTTTATTAAATGAAGCAAGTAAGAGATAGGAATGAAAAATAATAATTCACAAATTATATTTAGAAGAATAGATATAAAGAATTATCAAAAGTTATTAAAGAAACAAATAAAGCTAAAAAATTAGTTTTAAAATGAGATAAATAATAGGAATTTGAAATTCCTATTATTTTTTACAATCCCAAACGCTCATAAATCTTATCAATATTTTTAAGATGATAATCAACTAAAAAAGCATTTTCAATCTCTTCGGTACTTAAGATTTCGCAAATTTCTTTGCTATTTTTTAATAATTCTTTAAATTGAAGCTTTTCGCTCCAAGCCTTTTTAGTTAGTCCTTGCACTAAATCATATGCCATCTCACGACTTAAACCCTTTTGAATAAGGGCTAAAAGCACTTGTTGAGAGAAGATTAATCCATAAGATTTATCTAAATTACTTTTCATATTTTCAGGATAAATCATTAGATTTTTTACAATAGAACTAAATCTTTTTAGCATATAATCAAGCAAAATCGTTACATCAGGAAGCATAATTCGCTCTGCACTTGAGTGGCTAATATCACGCTCGTGCCATAGATTTATGTTTTCATAAGCAGTTATTAAATACCCCCTAATCACACGGCTAAGACCACAAATATTCTCACTTCCTATTGGATTTTTCTTATGTGGCATTGCAGAGCTGCCTTTTTGATTTTCACTAAAATATTCAAGCATTTCTACGCATTCAGTTTTTGCAAGGTGTCTTATCTCTGTAGCAAATCGCTCAAGTGCACTTGCAATCAACGCACACACGCTTATGTAATTTGCGTGCAAATCTCTAGGTAAAACTTGAGTGCTGATATTTGCTACATTTAATCCAAGCTCTTTACAAATATCAAGTTCTACTTCTAGTGGAACATTTGCATAAGTGCCTACTGCACCACTAATTTTACCCACTCTAATCTCTTCGCTAGCGTTTATAAAACGCTCATAATTTCTTTTGATTTCTTCGTAAAAATAAGCAAACTTTAGCCCAGTGGTAGTAAGCTCTGCATGAACTCCGTGGGTTCTTCCTATTTGTGGAGTATATTTATAAAGATTTGCTTTTTCTTTTAAAATATCTAAAAGATTTTCTAAATTAGCTTTTATTATTTCATTTGCTTTTTTTAGCTGAATTGCTTGTGCAGTATCTACTACATCAGTGCTTGTTAGTCCATAATGAACCCATTTTCTCTCATCGCCTAAATTAAGTGATAATGCTCTTGTAAATGCTATTACATCGTGTTTGGTTTGCTCTTCTATTTCTTTTATTTTTGCTATATCAAACTTAGCATTTTTATATAGTTTTTCTAAATCTTCATTAGGAATTACACCTATTTTATTAAACGCCTTGCAAGTTGCAAGCTCAACTTCTAGCCAAGCATTAAATTTAGCTTCTTCACTCCAAATACTTGACATTTCAGGGTTTGAATATCTTGCAATCATTTTTTACCTCCAAATAATCCTTTAATAAGATTTTCAGCAGGTTTTAATGTTTCATTTATTTTTTCACCATTATTTTTGCCTGTTATTTTATCTAATACTTTTACAGCATTTTCTATAGTATTTTTTGCATCAGGAATGAATTTAACATCATCATTTACACCTGAAAATGTTCCTTTAATTTCATTATTATTAAATGCTACAAGAGCAGGTGCATTGATACTTTTTGTAAGAGTATTATATGTTCCATTATTTACTTCAATTTTTGCACTTGTTGCACTAATTTTTGCATTATAATCAATTAGATTTTTATTAATATTTACTAATACATCGCCTTTATCAAAAATAACTTGGGTAATATCAGTATTTAAAATCGTATTAATTAATTTTATAGTTTTGTGATATTTTAAATGTCCTTTTCCAAGATTTGCAACTAATTTTCCATTAGCATTTTTTAAATCATAATCTAAATTCCCATTGATATTTGCCTTATAAATATCAATTAAATCAAAAGATTTTGCAAGATTATCTAAAGCTACGCTAGTTAAATTAGCGTTAAATTTATCCCCATTTAGCTTAGCAGCTAATGAACCGCCAAAGAATTCTTTTGAGTTTAAAGTAAGATTTAATATCTTATCAAAAGTTAAATTCCCATCAACTTTTACATTTCCGCTCATATTTTTATTAAGTAAAGCATTAAAATTAGCTAGATTTGCACTCGCATCATAATTTGCGTTTGCTACGCCTTTTTTGTAATTACCATTTGCATTAAAACTATCTACTAAATCAGTATTTAATTTAGCGTCAAAACTGATATTATCAGCACCATTTAGCTTAACATCAGCGTTTGCTAATACTTTTGAATTAAGTTCTAAATCATATTCTTTTTTGAAATAACTTGGGATTGTTTTTCCGTTTATATTAAGATTTGCCGAGCCTATTAGGTTTTTTAAATCACTTAATTTTGCGTTTATATTAATATTTGCATCTAACATTTTATCTTGATTTAACAAGCCTAATAAAGCTAGAGATTTTAGACCTTCAATGTTAGCTACTAAATCATTTCTACCCATTTTTATATCTGATTTTGCACCTAATAATAAACCATTTACATTCGCATTTTCTAAACCATTTTTATCTAAATTAGCACTAGCTTTAAGATTTATTATCTCATCGCCACTAAGTTTTAAAAGTCCTGCGTTAGCTCTTAAATCGGTATTAATTGCAGTTTTGCTATTAGATAAATCGTGAGTGATTTTTAAATCTTTTGCATTTATATTTTTACCACTAACTATAGAATTTATATTTGCTAATTTGTTTTTAAAATCAATTTGCGAAGTGATTTTCAAATCAGAATTTAAATTAGGATTTATGAAAGCTAATTCAGTAAGGCTTGTAACTAATTGCCCTTGAACTTCTAATTTATTAAGATTTATAGGTTTAAAATCACTTGTAATATTTAAAATATTTGATTTTACATTGATATTTGGAGTAATTTCATTAGCTTTATAAGTATTTTTAGAATCAATTATAACCTTACCAAATCTTGAAATGTCAATTCCAAATTCTTTTGTAATACTTGGTTTTAGCTTAAGTTCTGAATAAATATTAATTAAAGCTTTTGCATCAAGTTTGTCTTTATCAAATTCATCAACATTTGCATTTAGGTTGATAAATCCACTTGCATAATCAACATTTGCGATTTTGCTTAATTTTTCTATATCTAAATTATTAGCATTAAGATTTAGTTTAGTTGGAAAATAATCTTTTATATTTGCATCAAGTGTAAGTGGGCTAGTAAAAATAACACCTTTTCCATCTATGTTAAAATTATTAAAACTACCATTTATATTACCTTTAATGTTTAAAGGGTCGGTGATTTTTAGGGTTTCTAGGTTTTTTCCATTTAATTCATAATTTATATTAAGATTGCGAGATAATAGTGAAAAATCCCCATTAACTGCTGCTTCAAGCATTCCATTAACTAAAACTTTTAAATTAATAGTTGAAAATCTCAATTCAAATTCTTCAATTTTAACTGCTATATTTGAATTTTCATTGATTTTTTTCTCTGCTATATTTTTTACGAAATTATTTCCAAAACTTGTAAATAATACACAATAAGCCCCTATAACAATTATTAAAATCAAAGCAAGGAGCGAATAAATAACTTTTTTCATAATACAACCTTTCGTTTTCTTCATAAATAAACTTGAGCTATTTTCACTAAAGTTTCTTTAGTTATTTTTTATCATTTAGTGATTTGATTAACTTATTTTAATTATAATTTAGCACTCAAAGAATTAGAGTGATAAACCACAAGAAAGGAAGAAAAAATGAATTTTACTCCACTAAATAAGCGTGTATTAATCAAATGCGCAAATGAAACAAAAACAACAGCTTCAGGAATTATTATACCTGACAATGCTAAAGAAAAACCACAACAAGGCGAAGTTGTAGCAGTTGCTAAAGAAATTAGCGATATTAAAATCGGCGATAAAGTAGTATTTGGTAAATACGCAGGTAGCGAATTAAAAATTGATAATGAAACATATTTAATTTTAAGTTTTGAAGATATTTTAGGAATTTTATAAGGAGATTTAGATGGCAAAAGAAATTTTTTATTCAGACGAAGCTAGAAATAAATTATATGAAGGCGTTAAAAAATTAAGTGACGCTGTAAAAGTTACTATGGGGCCTCGTGGCAGAAACGTATTAATTCAAAAAAGTTTTGGTGCTCCAACTATTACAAAAGATGGTGTTAGCGTTGCAAAAGAAGTTGAATTAAAAGACACTTTAGAAAATATGGGTGCTAGTTTAGTTCGTGAAGTTGCAAGTAAAACTGCTGATCAAGCAGGAGATGGAACTACAACTGCAACCGTTTTAGCTCACGCAATTTTTAAAGAAGGTTTAAGAAATATAACAGCTGGTGCAAATCCAATTGAAGTTAAGCGTGGTATGGATAAAGCTTGCGAAGCAATTATAGCTGAACTAAAAGCTTTAGCAAAACCAGTTGCAGGAAATAGAAAGCAAATCGCACAAGTTGCTACAATTTCAGCAAATAGTGATGAAAAAATCGGACAATTAATTGCAGATGCTATGGAAAAAGTAGGCAAAGATGGCGTTATCACAGTTGAAGAAGCAAAATCAATCAATGATGAATTAAGCGTTGTTGAAGGTATGCAATTTGATAGAGGCTATCTAAGCCCATATTTTATCACAAATGCTGATAAAATGAATTGTGAATTAAGCAATCCATTAATTTTACTTTATGATAAAAAAATCACAAATCTAAAAGACATTTTACCTGTGCTTGAAACTGCACAAAAAAATGGTCGCCCACTTTTAATCGTTGCTGAAGACATTGAAGGCGAAGCATTAGCAACTTTAGTTGTAAATAAATTAAGAGGAATTTTAAATATAGCTGCAGTTAAAGCTCCTGGTTTTGGTGATAGAAGAAAAGCAATGCTTGAAGATATTGCAATCTTAACAGGTGGAACGGTAATTTGTGAAGAAATGGGAAGAACACTTGAAAGTGCAAACGCAGCTGATTTAGGAAGTGCTAGCTCAATCGTAATTGATAAAGATAATACTACAATAGTAAATGGTGCAGGTAGCAAAGACGCAATTAATGCAAGAATTAATCAAATCAAAGCTCAAATTGCTGAAACTACAAGTGATTATGATAGAGAAAAATTACAAGAGCGTTTAGCAAAATTAAGTGGTGGTGTTGCTGTTATTAAGGTAGGTGCTGCAACTGAAACTGAAATGAAAGAGAAAAAAGACAGAGTTGATGACGCTTTAAGTGCAACTAAAGCTGCTGTTGAAGAAGGTATAGTAATCGGTGGTGGTGCTGCACTAATTCACGCTACAAATAGAATTAATCTAAATCTTGAAGGCGATGAGTTAATCGGTGCAAATATCGTTCGCCGTGCAATCAAAGCTCCAATTCGCCAAATTGCAGAAAATGCAGGATTTGATGCAGGAGTTATCGTAAATACAATTGAAACTTGCAAAGATGAAAACAAAGGATTTGATGCTGCAAGTGGCGAATATGTAGATATGTATGAAGCAGGAATAATTGACCCTGTTAAAGTTGAGCGTGTAGCATTACAAAATGCTGTAAGCGTTGCTTCAATGCTACTTACAACAGAAGCTACAATAAGCGATATTAAAGAAGATAAACCTGAAATGCCAATGGGTGGCGGTATGGGTGGTATGGGCGGAATGCCTGGTATGATGTAATACCACTTTTAAAAGCTCCAATTTTGGAGCTTTTTATTATTTAAATTCCTAAATTATTTTATTAACTTCATTTCATAAATCTAATTTAATCATATCTTTAAAAAACTATTTATTAAAAGAAATTTTAAGCTTATATTAAGAATCCCCCCCCCCCATATAATAAAAGTTTAATTTATTTTAGAAGAACTTTTATGAATAAGACAATTTTAAGTATTGTTGGTATTGGTTTTATGTTTGGTGCTTGTGCTAGTAATTCTTTAGAGCTTGATACTAAATTAAATAATAGTATTTTTATTGAACCAGTTGCTAAAAGCAAAAAAAAGTATATTTGTATTTGCAAAAAATACTAGTGATTGTAATGTAAATATTGAATCAAAACTAATTGAAGGATTAAAAAATAAAGGCTATACAATACTAAATGAACCTACTAATGCTACTTTTATTGTAAGCACTAATATTGTTGAATGCTCTAAAAAAAGCGAAGAATAATTAAAGCAAGATGCTTTAAAATCAATCAATCTAGCATTTGCTGCTTTTGCTAATAATAAAAGTTTTGCAAGTTCTATTATAAATAATATTACCGGCGAAGAATATACAATAGAATTAAAAGCTGATGTTAATATTAAGCAAAGAAGTGCAAATAAGGTAATCAATCAAAACAATAATTATGATATAAAAAATTCAAATTCATCTTTAAAATTACAAAACAATTCAAAAACTCAAAATTACGAAAGTGATTTCATTGAAAACTCAACATTAATTAATGCAAAAGCAAAACAAAGAAATATTAAGCTTGAAGAAGTATTACCTATACTTGAGAATGAAATGGCTAAGAAGATATATAATTTATTCTAATTTTTAAGGAATTTAAATCCTTTTTAAATTCCTTAATTCAGGTAAAACCTTATTTTTCTTGGTTTTCATTATTTTTTTTAATAAAAATTGTTGCTATGCAAACTAGCACAGCAAATAAAGAAAAAGCTTGTTCTAACACTTGCATTTGATATCCTTTTATATTGCAGGATATCAAAAGCAAAAAGTATTCCTAATCTTGTATTTTAAAATCATTAGGGTGGTCTAGTGCGTAGCGGAATTTTTCCATATCTATTTGTTTATTCCATATAGCAACTATTAAGCAAGCAACAGAGTTACCGCATAAGTTTCCACACGCTCTCATCTCACTCATAAACTTATCAACTCCTAATAAAACGGTGATTGTTGCAACAGGTATTAAATTATCTCCTAATGAGCTAAGAGTTCCTGCTAAAACGATAAAGCCGCTTCCTGTTACTCCAACAGCACCTTTACTAGTAACCATTAATATAAGTAAAATTGTAATTTCTTGCCATAAGCTAATATCTATATTAAATGCTTGTGCTAAAAATATTACAGCCATAGCTAGATAAATATTTGTGCAATCTAAGTTAAAGCTATATCCAGTAGGTAAAACTAAACCAACACAGCTTTTATCAATTCCTGCTTTTTCTAATTTTTTCATAAGTGGTAATAATGCACTTTCACTTGAGCTTGTTGTAAATACGATTAATAATTCTTTAGCTATAAATCTAATGAATTTAAATATATTTACTTTAGCTACATAACAAATTATTCCTAAAACTCCAAATATAAATACACAACAAGCAGCAAGCATAACAAATAATAAATATCCCATATTTACAAGTGAGCTTAAGCCAAATTTTGATATTAGATAAGCCATAGCACCAAATGTAGCAAGTGGGCTAAAATACATAATTAAAGTAAGAATTTTAAATACAAATGATTGGAACACTTCTAAAGCTTTTTTGATATATTCTCTATCTTGCTCTTTTAAAGTTATTACAATAAATGCTGTAAATAATGCTATAAATAAAACTTGCAATGTTTTTCCATCTGTAAATGGGCTTACTAAATCTTGTGGAATTGCTCCTTTTAAAACTCCCCAAAAACTACTTTCACTACCTTGAGAAGCTTTTACATATTTATCAACACTTGACGCATCTAAAGCATTGATATCAAGATTCATACCAACTCCTGGTTGCATAATTCTTGCCATAAATATACCTACTATTAGAGCAAGTGTGCTTACTACTTCAAAGTAAATTACAGCCTTAACACCAATTCCGCCGATTTTTTTAATATCTCCTAGTCCAACTATTCCTAGAATAATCATTACAAAAATGATAGGTCCAATTAAAAGCTTTAATGCTTTAATAAACATATCAATAAACACTTTAGACCAAATAGCTAGATTTTCTATTCCAAGTGCTTCTATTTTAATAGGAGGCATGGCTCCAACAACAATTCCTAGGATTAATCCTACAATAACCCAAAAAATAAGGCTTTTAAAATACCTGCTCATTTTTTTTCCTTTTTTAGATAATATTCACTCATAATAACCAAAAAAATATTTTTTTGATAATTTTTAATAATAAATTAGATAAAAAATGTTACGAATTTACACAAAGGATAAAATATGAATATAAATATCAATGCAAAAGATATAGATTTTGACAAACATTTAATAGTAGATATTAGAACTCAAGAAGAAATAGATGAATTTAGTTTAGAAGATACTTTACTTTATCCTATAGATTTTAATACAGCTGATGAAGAAACTATCAAAAAAGACTTTGATGAGCTTATTAAAAATAATTCTAAAACATTAGTAATTATGTGTAGAAGCGGAGCAAGAAGTGCGTTTTTATGTGAGTTTTTAAATCAAAAAGAAAAAATCGCTCTTAATTTATCAGGTGGTATTATTGCAATGTGTCAAAATTACCCAGATAAAGTAAAAAATTAATTAAAATCATTACAATATGTAACATATTTGACTATTTATAATAATTATTATTAAAATAGTCAAATAATTAAAATTTTTAAAAAATTCTTATTTTAAATTCTTTTTATCAAAATCAAACAAAGTCCGATACGATAAATGTTTTAAATATTTTAAAATTATTATTAATTACTTTAAAGTTTCAGTTTGATTTTGGCTTAACTTAGTAGCAACTTTTCTTTAACTTTTAAAAATAAAATGAAAATATTCATTATAAAAAGGACAATCAAAATGATACTTAAAAGAAATGGATTAAAAGAAGTTTTTAAACCTTATAAGATAGAAAATGCTATCAAAAAAGCTTATGCAAGTTGCAATAAAGAAGCTTCAAATTCTTTAATATCTTTAGTTATTAAAGAGTGTGAGAATAAAGACTTAGTAAGCGTTGAAGAAATACAAGATAAAATTGAAAAAACACTATTTAATGAAAAAGAATTTGAAGTATTGAAAAGCTTTATGCTTTATAGACACACTAGAAAACTTCGTCGTGAAAAAGACCTAGAATATGGCACTTATATTAACTGCTCAAATACAATAAGCGAATATATAAACAAAAGCGATTGGAGAATTAATGCTAATTCAAACACAGGCTATTCTCACGCAGGACTTATAAATAATACTGCAGGAAAAGTTATTGCAAATTATTGGCTAGATAATGTCTATAGTGATGAAATGGGCTTAGCACATAGGAATGCTGATTTTCATATACACGATTTAGATTGTCTTAGTGGATATTGTGCGGGTTGGAGTTTAAGAGTATTATTAAATGAAGGATTTAATGGAGTAAGAAGTAGGGTTGAAAGCAAAGCTCCTAGGCATTTTAAAGAAGCTTTAGGGCAAATGGCTAATTTTTTGGGTATTTTACAAAGCGAATGGGCTGGAGCTCAAGCGTTTTCAAGCTTTGATACTTATCTTGCTCCTTATGTTTTTAAAGATAAATTGAGTGATTTAGAGATTAAAAAGGCTTTAATAAGTTTTGTTTATAACCTAAATGTCCCTGCTCGTTGGGGACAAAGTCCATTTACTAATATTACTTTAGACATAGTTTGTCCTCAAGATTTAAAAAATCAATTTCCAACCACTAATGATATTCATTTTTTTAAGGGCATAAAAGATGATGAATTAGAGCAAAAGGCAAAAATGCGTGGAAAAAACTCACTAGAAGAGCTAACTTATGGTGATTTTGAAGAAGAAATGCAAAGAATTGTTAGGATATTTTATGAAGTTTTAAGCGAAGGCGATAAAAACCATCAGCCTTTTACCTTTCCAATACCTACTATAAATCTTACTGAAGAATTTGATTGGAATAGCGAAGTAGCTGATGCGATTTTTGAAAATACAGCAAAAATGGGCTCATCATATTTTCAAAATTTCTTAGGCTCACAATATAAATTAGATGAGTTTGGCAATAAAGTAGAAGATGAAAATGCTTATAAACCAAATGCGGTTCGCTCTATGTGTTGTAGGCTTCAGCTTGATTTAAGAGAATTATTAAAGCGTGGTGGTGGGCTTTTTGGAAGTGCTGAAATGACAGGAAGTATTGGTGTAGTTACTATCAATCTAGCTCGTTTGGGGTATTTGTATAAAGCAGATGAAAAGGGTATTTATAAACGCTTAGATGAGTTATTAGTTTTAGCCCGTGATAGTCTTGAATTAAAAAGGGCTTTCATTCAAAAAATGTATGATAGGGGGCTTTATCCTTATACTAAAAGGTATTTGCCAAGTTTTAATAATCATTTTTCAACTATAGGGATAAATGGGGCTAATGAAATGCTTAGGAATTTTAGCAATGATGCTTATGATATAAGTTCAGAAATAGGAAAAGATTTTTGCATTAAATTAGTAAATTATATTAGAGAAAAAATTAAGCAATTTCAAGAAGAAACAGGTAATTTATATAATCTTGAAGCCACTCCAGCAGAAGGGACGACTTATCGTTTTGCTAAAGAAGATAAAAAAAGATTTAAAGATATTATCCAAGCAGGAAATGGCGATGAGATTTATTATACAAATAGCACACAACTACCTGTAAATTACACTGATGATCCATTTTTTGCACTCAATATGCAAGATGATTTGCAGTGTGCTTATACGGGTGGAACCGTTCTTCATCTTTATATGAAAGAAAGATTAGAAAACAAAGAAATTTGTAAAAGATTGGTTAAAAAAATAGCGAATAATTATCGTTTGCCATATTTTACGATAACGCCTGTTTTTAGCGTATGTCCAATACATGGATATATTGCAGGAGAGCATGAGTATTGCCCTAAATGTGATGAATTATTAAAGGAGAAAGAATGAAAAATAACGAAAAAAGAACAAAATGTATGGTTTATACTAGAGTAATGGGTTATCACAGACCCGTAGAAAGCTTTAATCTAGGCAAAAAAGGAGAACATAAAGAAAGGAAAATGTTTGTTATCAAATGATTTATGATATTACCCCTTTTAGCGTGATTGATTATCCTAATTATATCTCTTGCATAGTGTGGATTGCAGGTTGTAATTTAAGGTGTAAATATTGCTATAACGAGCATATTATCAATGGTTTTTCTAATGTAAGTAAGAATCAATTAAAAAGCTTTTTAGAAAGTAGGGTAGGTTTAGTTGATGGGGTTGTTTTTAGTGGTGGAGAATGCACTAATTCTTCTAATTTATTAGATTATATAAAATTAGCAAAAAGCTTAGGCTATTTAATCAAAATTGATAGTAATGGCTCAAATCCTAATGTAATTAAAAATATTTTAGAAAATGATTTAGCAAATTATTTTGCTATTGACTTTAAAGCCCCTAAAGAGAAACTAAAAGCTCTTACGGGGCTTGATTATTTTGATGAGTTTGATAAGACTTTAGATATTTTGCTAGATTTTAAAGCAGAATTTGAAATAAGAACTACTTGGCATTTTGACTTACTTAGCGTTGATGAAGTGCTTAAGATGAATGAGTATTTAAGAAAAAAAGGTTATAAAAATAAATATTATTTGCAAAAATTCCTAGAAGTGCCAAATATTGCTAATCTAAAGCAAAGCATTAAAACGATTGATTTTAATAGACTTGATGATGATTTTGTGTTAAGGAATTTTCATTAAATAAAATTTAGGAATTAAATTCCTAAATCAAAGTGCATAGCTGCTTTCAAATAATCTTCTATACCAAGGAAGTCTTGGTTTTATATATTTAATATCGTTTAAATCACTATCTTTAATCTTTTTATCATAGATTTCTTCGCTTATATCGTGTCCCATTCTTCTATATAAATTCCTAATATCAGTATCTAGCATAATTTGAGTAAGATTTAATTTAGTCTTAATACTATTTACTAAAGGCGTATATTTTGAATTTTTATAAGTAGATAAGAAAATATCAGCATCTTTAATTGAGTCTAAAAGCAAATATTGATTTCTATTAGGCAATGAAAAAGCATAAAAATTATTTCTAATTTTAAGATAATTTAGCCATTCGTAATTTTGGCTATTACCATATAGCTTTATATATTCATCTATGTAATAATTTGCTAACAAATATTCGTGCTCATTTGCGTGTGCTTGTGATAAAATTAACATAGCACTTGCTAAAAGTGGGCTATTTATATGCTCGCTATACAAAGATATATAATCACTATCTGCTTTTTCTAAATCATTCTTTTTTATACTTTCAATGATTTTTTCTAACCAAGCACTATCGCTTAAATTATAATCATCAAACATATCTTTTTTATTGCTAGCACAAGCGCTAAAAAATATCGTTAAAATTAGTAAAAAAATATTAAGTTTTTTCATTTATTTTCCTTTAAAAAGGCGATTATAAGTTCTAATGTTAAATATTTATTATATACTTAGGATATTTTTTTAAAGGAGAAATAATGATATTTGAAGTTAAGTTTCCTATATTAGGTTTTGAAGATACTACAAAAGTAGAGTTAGAAAAAATGTATGATTGTTTCGCGAGATTAAAGAGTGTTGATGGTAGAGGTTTTACATTTACTATGCTAAATCCTTATGCTATTTGTAAAGAATACGAATTTGATATGCCACTTTCTTACAAAGCTTTACTTGAAGTTACAGCTAGTTCAAATATTGAAATTTATAATATTTTGATTTTAAATAAAAGCGTTGAAGAATCTACTATAAATATGTTAGCTCCAGTGATTTTAAACCACGATAATAACACTATGGCACAAATTATTTTAGACCCAACTCAATATCCATTCTATCATCCAACAGAAAAGATTAAAAATTTCTTACAACAAAATATGAATGAACTAAAGCAATGAATGAAAATATTTATATCCTTGGCAATGGCAAAATGGCGAAAGCTATTGCTAAAGGATTAGAAAATTCAAATTTTAATGTGGTTTTTGTAGTAAGAAATAAATTAAATGTAGGTGTTAAAAATTGTATTTCTTATGAAGAATTTGATATTGCTAATAAGATTTGTATTTTATGCTTTAAGCCATATAATTTAGATGAAGTTAGTAAAAAATTTTTAGGTAAAACTGCAAAAATTATCATTAGTCCTTTAGCAGGAATTAGTATTGATAGTTTAAAAGTAATTGCATCTGAATATTATTTAAAAATTATGCCAAATATTGCTGCTGAATACAATAAATCTTGCACTACTTATGTAGGAGATAAAACTCATAAATATTTTGATTTAGCTTTAAATATTATTAAAGGTTTTGGGGTGGCAATAGAATGTGAGAATGACAATGAGCTTAATTTAGCTATGGCTATTAATGGTTGTGCCCCTGCGTTTTTAGCGTTAGTTGCTGAAGCTTTAGCTAATGGTGGAGTTAGTATAGGGCTTAAAAACGATAAAGCTTATGAATTGGTAAAATCATTATTTGCTAGTTTTGAGAGCTTAATTGCTAATAATCATCCAGCATTAATTAAAGAAGGCGTATGTTCTCCTGCTGGAGTTAGTATAAAAGGTGTTAATGTTTTAGAAGATGAAGCTGTTAGAAGTGCTTTTATAAAAGCCATAAAAGCTAGTGCAAATAAAAATTAATTTACACACCTAAAAAAGGTGTGTAAAGCTTATTCAATATCAGGTGATTTTGTAATTCTATTTCTTATATCTCTTCTTACTATTTCCATTCCCCATAGCCATACAATATGTCCAAATATTTCTGATAAATGTTCATCAAATGGAATTTGTGATAAAGGAGGAACTTGTGCTATTAAAGGCATTACAATTACATGCGCGAATAAATATACGAAGAATCCAAATACAGCACCTTGCCACATTTTAATACGAGGCCAAATTTCTGCAATCATACAATACATAACACCAAATACGATTGAAAATCCAACATGAACAATGAAAATTGATAAAGGCATATCCATACCTGAAAACATATAAGTAAAATCAGTAGGCATACCAATTTGTTCTAAAAATATTTTAGGTGGAGTGGTTCTTTCTAATGCATCAAGAGGCCAAACAAAATTAGGATTTCTTGGTGGAAATGGCACTTCCCAGCCCCATTTAACAATAGCACCGAATATTCCAGCTAGAATTCCAATCCAAAAAGATAAAGCCAAACGCCTATCGCTAGGTTTTGTAAAAGTCATAAAATCTCCTTAAAAATAAATTAAAACTGAATTATACTAACTAATATTAATAATTAAATAAAATATATTATCTTTTAATAATATTTATTAATTAATTACCTAAATTATTAATTTTATTTAAATAAATTAATATAGTTTTTCATACTATTAATTTAAACAAATATATATTTTTTATATATTATTTTATAAAATTTTAAAAGTATTATTTTAAATTATTTATAAATAATATATAGATAATTATTTTAAGTATATGTTATAAATTAGAAAAGTATAGTGATAGTATTTATAAAATAAAGATAAGGTTTGTAGTATTTAATTTATAATATATGTTTTTTATTTGTAATAAAAGCTTTTTTTATTTCAAGTATTGCAACTGCTCTTATATTTATTTAAACTTATGGTATAAAGCTATAATTTATATGCTAATAATTACAATATTATTTTCTCTATATTGGTTACATTTAATAATCATAGTCTTATCCGTGAATATTTAAGATTTTTGATAATTGCTAGTTTAGTTAATTGGAAATAATATATTTAAACATTTTAGAATTCAAATACATAAATTATACTGCATTGGCATTTGCAATTTTAGTATACAAATCAATATATTAAGCTTAAAATTAGTGCTTAAATACGATTAAATATATTAGAATTAATATTTTAAAATATTAAGAGTATTTTTTAATAGTAATTAATAAAGAGAATGCAAAATCACTTATACATTTAGTTAAATTATTAGATTGGTTATATCTCACATAAATATAGTAGAAACGCTTTCTTTGTGCCTTTTAGGTTTTATGCTTTATCACTCGCTATTTATTTATGATTGTTTCTTAGTAATTTTTTAAATATTTTAAGTCTTATTATATGTTTTTATAAGTAAAGATAAAATATAAAATAATTATAAAAAATACTTTAGAAGCTTAAATATATATTTTAAAATCAATATTAAGTGGTGTCCCCAACAGGATTTGAACCTGTGGCCTTAGAATTAGGAATTCTACGCTCTATCCAGCTGAGCTATGAGGACTAAAAGATTTGATTATTATTTTTTTGAAGAACTAGGGATTTTAATCCCTAGTTTAGATATTACATATTTCTTTTTTTGATGATTTCTTCAGAAACATTTCTTGGAACTTCACTATAGTGGTCAAATTCCATTGAATATGTAGCACGACCTTGTGTTTGGCTTCTTAAGTCAGTTGAATATCCAAACATTTCAGCAAGTGGGCAGAATGCTGCGATGATTTTATTTCCACCACGCTCATCCATACTATTTACTTGACCACGGCGTTTATTTAAATCTCCAATTACATCACCCATATAATCTTCAGGTGTTTCAACTTCAACTTTCATAATAGGTTCAAGTATTACAGCACCAGCTTTTCTAGCACCTTCTTTAAAGCCCATTGAAGCAGCTAATTTAAATGCCATTTCGCTTGAGTCAACTTCGTGATAACTTCCATCAAATAGTGTAACTTTTACGTCTTCTACAGGATATCCAGCTAAAACACCATTTTGTAATGCTTCTTGAATACCTTTATCAACTGCAGGAATATATTCTTTTGGAACAACCCCACCTTTAATATCATTAACGAATTCGTATCCTTTACCTGGCTCAAGTGGCTCAAGGCGTAAGAATACATGTCCATATTGACCACGACCACCAGATTGTTTTGCATATTTGTATTCTTGCTCAACGCTTTGGCGGATTGTTTCACGATAAGCAACTTGTGGCTTACCTACTTCAGCATCAACTTTAAATTCTCTAAGCATTCTATCTACGATAATTTCAAGGTGTAATTCACCCATACCTGAAATAATAGTTTGTCCGCTTTCTTCATCAGTTGAAACTCTAAAGCTTGGGTCTTCTTGTGCAAGTTTATTAAGTGCGATACCCATTTTTTCTTGGTCAGCTTTAGTTTTTGGCTCAACTGCAACACTAATAACAGGATCAGGGAAATCCATTTTTTCTAAAATTACTTTATCTTTTTCACTTGCTAAAGTATCACCTGTTAGTGTATCTTTTAGACCTACGATAGCACCAATTTCTCCAGCATAAAGTTCTTTAATTTCCTCACGCTTGTTTGAGTGCATTTTTAATAAACGACCAATTCTTTCTTTTTTATCTTTTGTTGCATTGTAAGCATAACTACCACTTTCAAGTTTTCCACGATAAACACGAACGAAAGTAAGTTGTCCAACGAATGGGTCAGTCATAATTTTGAATGCTAATCCTGCAAATTCGCCATCATCAGTTGATTTAACACTTGTTTCTGTGCCGTCTTCATATTGACCACGAATATCTGCAACTTCATCAGGAGCTGGTAAGTATTTTACAACAGCATCTAGTAGTGGTTGAACACCTTTATTTTTGAATGCAGTTCCGCAGCACATAGGAATAATTGATAAATCAAGGCAACCTTTTTTGATACCTTTGTAGATTTCATCGTTTGTTAATTCTTCTCCACCTAGGTATTTATCCATTAGTTCTTCACTAGTTTCAGCAACTGCTTCTACTAATTTTGTTCTATATTCTTCAGCTTTTTCTTTTAAGTCAGCTGGAATTTCAATTTCTGTATAATCTGTTGGTTTTTTATCATCATCCCAAACATAAGCAACCATTTTTACTAAATCAACTACACCACGGAATGTGTCTTCAGCACCAATTGGAATTTGAATTGGAACTGGATTAGCTTTTAAACGATTTTTAATTTGTGCTTCAACATTATAAAAATTTGCTCCAACTCTATCCATTTTATTTACGAATACTATTCTTGGAACATGATATTTATTTGCTTGTCTCCATACGGTTTCACTTTGTGGTTGAACTCCACCAACAGAGCAAAATACTGATACAGCACCATCTAAAACCCTCATTGAACGCTCAACTTCAATAGTAAAGTCAACGTGGCCTGGGGTGTCAATTAGGTTGATTTGGTGGTCTTTCCAAAAGCAAGTTGTAGCAGCTGAAGTAATTGTAATACCACGCTCTTTTTCTTGCTCCATCCAGTCCATTGTAGCTGTACCTTCGTGAGTTTCACCAATTTTATGACTCATACCAGTAAAGAATAAAATTCTTTCTGATGTTGTAGTTTTACCTGCGTCAATGTGCGCAGCAATACCAATATTTCTAACACGAGATAAAGGAGTTTGTCTTGCCATTTTAACTCCTTTTTACCATCTATAATGTGCAAATGCTTTGTTCGCTTCTGCCATTTTGTAAGTATCTTCTTTTTTCTTGAATGCTGCACCTTTGCTATTTGCTGCATCCATTAACTCACCTGCTAATTTTTCAATCATTGTTCTTTCGCTTCTTTTTCTAGCGTTTAGAATAATCCAGCGAATTGCTAGCGCTTGTTGGCGAACAGGGCGAACTTCAACAGGAACTTGATAAGTTGCACCACCAACACGGCGTGCTTTAATTTCTAAGACAGGTTTTACATTTTCAATAGCATCATTAAATATATCTATACCTTTAACTTCGCTATTTTTAGACGATATTAAATCAATCGCACCATATAAAATTTCAGTAGCAACAGATTTTTTACCATCATACATTAATGAATTAATAAATTTTGTAATTACTTTACTACCATAAATAGGATCAGCTAGAACTTCTCTAACTTGTGCTCTTCTTCTTCTCATTTTTTCCTCTTCAACTTTAAATTATAATTTACTCAAATTATGCCGCATATCTAAGCTGCAAATCTGTGAAACTCGTTTTTATTTTTTGCCTTTTGTAGGAGCTGCTGCTTGACCTGGCTTTGGTCTTTTTGTTCCATATTTTGATCTTGAAACTGTTCTCTTTGCAACACCTGCAGTATCTAAAGCACCACGAACGATGTGATACTTAACACCTGGTAAGTCTTTAACCCTTCCGCCACGCACTAAAACGATGCTGTGTTCTTGTAGGTTGTGTCCTTCACCACCAATATAACTAATAACTTCAAATCCTGTTGTTAATCTAACTTTTGCAACTTTTCTTAACGCTGAGTTAGGTTTTTTAGGAGTTGTAGTATAAACTCTTGTACAAACGCCACGTCTTTGTGGGCAATCTTTTAACGCTGGTGATTTTGATTTAACAATCACTTTTTTGCGTTCTTTTCTAACCAATTGATTTATGGTAGGCACGTTTCATCCTTTCAAAAAATTTATTAAAAAGTCGTGATTATATAATATTTTTCTTAAAAAAGTTTTAATACTTTTAACCTTAATTGAGAACAAGAAATAATTAAGTTTTTTTCACTATCATTTACGAATTATTTTTTAGTAAATCCAAAAAAATTTTGAAAGGAATTAAAATGTCTAGTTCAGATGTGGATATTCAGTATTTCGGCATTTTAGCAATGTTAGTTATTGCTACAGGCTTATTTTTTGGACTAGTTTTTTTAGCAAAAACAATAGGAAATTCTTTAGCTAGAAAAAATAGAAAAAAATTAGGCTTAGGACCTTATGAGTGCGGACCTTTACCGCAAAAACAAGCAGTTAAAATAAATTCACAATTTTTTATTTTTGCTTTAATTTTTATCTTGTTTGATATAGAAGTTGTTTTTATGTATCCTTGGGCTTTAATGTATAAGCAATTAGGACTTTTTGCATTGATTGAAATGGTTTGTTTTTTTGTTTTACTTTTAGTTGGTTTTATCTATGCGTATAAAAAAGGAGCGTTACAATGGCAGAGCATCAATTAAACACAAATGGAATGCCAATAGCTTTAACTTCGGTAGATAAGTTAGTTGGTTGGGGTCAAAGTAACTCTTTATGGGCATTTTCTTATGGTCTTGCTTGTTGTGCTATTGAGATGATGGCTGGTGGTGGTTCAAGGTATGATTTTGATAGATTTGGAACTATTTTTAGAGCAAGTCCAAGACATAGCGATGTAATGCTTGTAGCTGGAACTCTTAGTAAAAAACATGCAGAATTTACAAGAAGATTATACGATATGATGCCTGATCCAAAGTGGGTTATATCTGTTGGTAGTTGTGCAAACACTGGTGGTATGTTTAATACTTATTCAACGGTTCAAGGTGTTGATAGGATAGTTCCTGTTGATATTTATGTTCCTGGTTGTGCTCCACGCCCTGAAAGTTTTCAGTTTGCTTTAATGATACTTCAAAAGAAAATTAGAAAAGAAAAAATATCTAAAAAAATAGCAGCAAAAAGGTTGGTGTAATGAGAGAATATAAAGACAAGATTAATGCGCAAAAGCAAGACTACTACAAAGATAGATTTTATCACGCACCACAAACTACTAAAATTGATATAAAAGGTAGTGAATTTGAATATTTATTTGATGAGTTTAATAATAATTTTTCTGTTTTAAATTCTTTTATTGAGCTTGATATTGCAGTTTTTATAATCAATAAAGAAGATAATTTAAAGGCTTTAAGAAAGGCTAAAGATTTAGGTTTTACAACTTTTACTGAATTGATTTGTTCTGATTATTTAGCTAAAGATAATTCTTATGAAGTTCAATATCTTTTATTAAATATGAATAAAAAACAAAGGCTTAGAATAGTTACAACCTGTAAGGCAGATGAAACTATTGAAAGTGGAGTTTGTGTATTTAAGGGTTTAAATTGGTCTGAAAGAGAAGCTTATGATATGTTGGGTGTAAATTTTATTAATCACCCTAATTTAAAAAGACTATTAATGCCTGATGATTGGTTTGATTATCCACTTAAAAAATCTTATCCTTTAGAAGGAGATGAATTTGCCAAATGGTATGAAATAGATAGAATTTTTGGTAAGGAATATCGTGAAGTTGTAGGGCCTGAAAATCGTGATTCAGGAAGAGTTGATTGTAATGATACAAATAATTTTTCTAGAATTTATCATGAAGTTCCAAAAGGAGCTGAGCCTATTAGTATTGCTTATAAACAAGAATATCAAGAAGATGAAGGCGTAATGTTTGTTAAGAAAGTTAAGCGTGCTGATTCAAAATTCATAGAAGGAAGAAGATAATGCAAATACCATCAAAGTTAAAACCTTATTATGAAAATGTAGCCTTTAGTAAAGAAGATGGCAGAATGATTATAAATCTTGGTCCTCAGCACCCAAGCTCACACGGAAACTTAAGATTAGTGTTAGAGCTTGATGGGGAAAAAGTAGTTAAATGCACTCCAATGATTGGTTATATGCATCGTGGTATGGAAAAAATGGCTGAAAATATGATTTATCAAGAATTTATTCCAACTACTGATAGAATGGATTATGTAGCAGCAAGTGCAAATAACTATGCTTATGTAGCAGCTGTTGAGAAGCTTTGTGGTTTAGAAATTCCTAGAAGAGCTCAAATCATTAGAATGATGTTATTAGAATTAAATAGACTTGCTAGTCATTTATTATGGCTTGCAACTCACGCACTTGATATTGGAGCAATGACTGTATTTTTATATTGCTTTAGAGAGCGTGAATATGTTATGGATTTAATAGAAAAATATTGTGGTGCAAGACTTACGCATTCATCTATGAGAATAGGTGGTGCAATGCTTGATTTACCAGCTAATTTTACTCAAGAATTATTAGCATTTTGTGATAAATTCTTAAACGATGTAAAAGATTATGAAACCTTACTTGATGATAATAGAATTTGGCGTCTTAGAACAGAAGGCGTTGGGGTTGTTACAAAAGAACAAGCATTAAGCTGGGGTTGTAGTGGAGTAATGCTTCGTGGAAGTGGAATTGAATGGGATATTAGAAAAGAAGAGCCATATTTACTTTATAATGAAGTTCAATTTGGTGTTCCCGTTGCAAACCAAGGAGATACTTACGCAAGATATAAATGCTATATGCAAGAGTTTCGTGAGAGTGTAAAAATACTTAGACAATTAGTGCCTATGTATAGAGAGAGTTCTCCTGAATTAATTTGCAACAATAAAGAATTTGTAAGTGCAAGTAAAGAACAAATTATGACTCAAAATTATTCTTTAATGCAGCATTTCGTATTAGTTACTCAAGGTCTTCGCCCACCTGTTGGAGATGTATATGTGCCAACAGAAAGTCCTAAAGGAGAGCTTGGATATTTTATTAAAAGTGATGGTTCAACTAGACCTTATCGTCTTAAAGCTAGAACTCCTAGTTTTTGGCATTGTTCGTTTTATGAAGAGCTTTTGGTTGGAACTTATGTGGCTGATGTTGTGGCTATTATGGGTTCAACAAATATTGTTTTAGGGGAGATTGATAGATGAGAAGAATTGACCTTAGAAAAAGTAAAGATTTATTTGCTGATTTAAAAACTCATATTGATAATGCTAAAGCTAATGAAGTTTTGGTTGTTTTATTTGAAATCGGAGATTTTTCTAATATTGATAAATCTTATGAATTTGTAGCTAATAATAATTGTAAGATGATGAACTCACTTAAGTTTAATCAAAGTGATTGGACTATAGTTATTAAAAAGGAAGCAAAATGAAAATATTAAGCTTCTTAAATTATGCAAGTAAAGAAGTCTTAAGTCATTTTAGCCAAGATGAAATAGTAAATATCGGTAGTTTTTACGATGAGAGATTAAAACAAAAATTTTATAAATGCGAACTAGGGACCGAAAGCTATGTTTTAGCATTGTTTTGCACTATGCTTAATTTAAGCGAATTTGATATAGGCGAACTTAGTGCTGAGAGTTGTTTTGGAGAAGAAGAAGCTAGTGAGATTTTAGAATTTTTAAAGAGTGCTGATTTAATCTTATTAGATAGTAATTTGCTTTATCATAAAGACAAAAATATATATTATTTTGCAAGTAAATTGGCTAAACATTTTGATTTAAAACTTATGTTTGATTATGAATTAAAAGATGTTGAGTTGGTTGAATTAGATGATAATAATGGGCTTATTTTATATGAATGTTTAGATAATGATGATTTTATAGTAAGTCCAGCTTTTGCAAATCTTGCAAAAATTAAAGAATTTGATTTAGTAGAAATTAAAACAAAAACTAAAACATTAAAAAAGAAAGTAAAAATTGATAATAGTTTAAAAGGATTATTTGCATTAAGTAAAAAAGATAATGCTTATGCGTTTAGTCCTTGTGTGGTTAAAGGAGTAAGCAATGAAAATTAACATTAATGGTAAAGAATGCTTAGCTAATGATGGCGATTATGTTTTACAAGTTGCTCGTGCTAATGATATTTTCATACCTGCAATTTGCTATTTAAATGATTGCAGTCCAACTTTAGCTTGTAGAATGTGTATGGTTGAAATTGATGGCAAACGCTCATACGCTTGTAATACTAAAGTAAAAGATGGAATGCAGGTATTAAGCAATACTAAAGAATTATGGGACGAAAGAAATGCTATTATGCAAACTTATTGCATAAATCACCCATTACAATGCGGAGTTTGTGATAAAAGTGGAGAATGTGAATTACAGAATTTCACGCATAAAGCACAAGTAGATACTCAAAATCATTGGATAAAAGAAATAGATAGAAGACATCAAGATTGGGGTGCTTTACAATATGACCCAAGTCTTTGTATAGTTTGTGAAAGATGTATTACCGTATGTAAGGACAAAATCGGAGATAGTGAGTTAAAAACTATAGCTCGTGGTGGAGATGCGCCTGATAAAGATTTTAAAGATACTATGAGTAAAGATGCTTATGCAGTTTGGACAAAATTTCAAAAATCACTAATAGCTCCACAAAATGGAACGACTTTAGATTGTCAAGAATGTGCTGAGTGTGTTAGTGTTTGTCCGACTGGCGCAATTATTAATAAGAATTTTCAATATCGCTCAAATGCTTGGGAACTTACTCGCATACCTGCTAGTAATCCACATAGTAGTGATTGTGAGCTTATGTATTATGATGTTAAACAAAAAAGTATTAAAGATAATACTAAGATGGTTTATAGAGTTTCAAATGATTTTCATTTTACTACTTTAAATAAGGCTGCAAGATTTGCTTATGATATAGCAAGTGATTGTAAAGGTAAAGATGAAGTAGAGTTTAATCGCTTAGTATCGTTGTTTAAAGATAATAAAATTAAAAATGTGAAATTTAATAGCTATATAACAAATGAAGAAGCATATATTTTAGAATTACTTAGACAAAAATATGGCTTTAATTTAGTAAATAATGAAGCTTTATGTTTTCAAGATTTCTTAAAGACTTTTTGCGCTCATTCAGGTAGTTTTTATAATGCAAGTAGTGATGATGTTAAAAAATCTGATTTTATCGTAATTGCAGGAAGTTTTTTAAGACACGATAATCCTACTTTATCTTATAAAGTAAATAATGCAATTGTTATGAATAAGGGTGCTGGGCTTTATTTTCATCCTATTAAAGATACAAAATTTTCAAAAATTGCTAAGAATTTCGTAAGTGTAAATTGTGATTATGGTAAAGAAGCTCAAGTTTTAGAATTTATTTTACAATATTTTGCAAAAGACTTGCCGCAGAATTTAGCATATATCAAAGACGCTTTTTATGAAGAACAAATTGAAGTAGAAGTTAAAAGTAAAGATGCTGAAGGCAATGAGATTAAAGAGAAAAAGCAAGAAACAATCAAAAAATCAAGCCTAGCTAAAGAATTAGGATTTGATGAAGATAAATTAAAAGATTTATTACTTAAAAAAGCTAATTTTACTTTAATTATCGGAAATGATTATTTTTACCATGAAAATGCAAAATATTTAGCGTATTTACTTGCAAATATTCAAAAATTAACTGATTTTAAAGTTATGTTAATCCCACCACGCACTAATACTTTAGGTGTAAGTTTATTGTGTAAATTAAGTAAAGCTAGTGATGGTTTTACTCTAGGATATAATGAGCGTGGAGATTTCTCATTTTCAAATGATGAGCATAATAATCTTGCTAGTTCAAATCTACTTGAGCAAGAAGGAACATTTGTAAATTATGATAAAAGGCTTGTTCCTACGAATGCTGCACTTAAATTTAAAGGATATTATTTAAATGATTTAGCAAATGCTCTTGGATTAGATGCACTTTATACGATTGAATATACAGAGCAATTACCTAAAGATAAAGGCTTTTTAAATATTGCTTTTGATGATTTGACAAATCATTATGATAATGCAGGAAATAATCATCGTGGGTATTTAATTGATACTTGTGAGTTTGTAAAGAATTTAAAACAAGATAATCAAATTCCACAAAATATAAAATCAACTTGCGAATGTAAAAAAGATGATATTGTAATACTTGCAAACCCAATTGGAAATCTATCAAAATATACTAATAAATCAAGCTTTTTTAACGAATGTGCTTCACTTTACGCAAGTAAAGATTATCTAGCTAAACATAATTTAAAAGAAAATTCTATGGTTAAGATTTATGATGATAAAGATGAAATTATTATAAAAGTAGTTTTAGATAAGAATATTGAAAATGGTGCTTATTTACCTACTTTTGATGATAAGATTAATCCTTATAAATTCTTTAAAACAAGACGCTACTATGCGTTAAATATAAAGGAAATTAGCTATGAGTGAGACTATGTTTTTTATAATCGTTACGCTGATTAAATGTCTTTTAGTAATTGCAATTTTTGCTTCATTAGCTGGATTTGCAACTTATTTAGAAAGAAAGGTTTTAGGTTATGTTCATAGAAGACTTGGGCCTGATATGGTAGGACCTGCTGGTGTTTTGCAAATTGTTCCTGATATGATTAAATTATTTACAAAAGAAGATTTAATCCCATATATGACAAATAGTAAAGTATTTAAAGTAGCTCCTTTAGTATCAGCAATTTGTGCTTTTATGGCTTTTGCTGCTGTGCCGATTTTTCCTGAATTTACATTATTTGGGCATACGATAAAACCAATTATTGCTGATGTAAATATAGCAGTTTTATACATTGCTGGATGCTCATCACTTTGTGCTTATGCTATATTTTTAGGTGGTATGTCAAGTTCTAGTAAATATCCTTTAATAGGTGGTGCTAGGGGTCTTGTTACTATCATATCTTATGAAGGTGTTAGTGGTCTTTGTTTATTGGCTGTTGTTTTATTAACTGGTTCTATGAGCTTAGTTGATATTAATGCTTATCAAGAAGGTGGAATTTTATCTTGGTTAGTATTTAAACAACCAATTGCATTTGTTTTATTTACAATAGCAATTTTTATTGAAACAAACAGAACTCCTTTATGTCTAGCAGAAAACGACCCTGAATTAGTTGCAGGTTATGGCACTGAATATAGTGGTCTTCGCTGGGGAATGTTTTTTATAGGCGAATATGCTAGTATGATTTTAGGCTCAATTTTGATTACTTTATTATTTTTAGGTGGATATAACGATTTTTATTTCATACCAGGCGCTATTGCTATGATTTTAAAAATATGCTTTGTATTTTCTTGGTATTTTTGGGCTAGGGGGACTTTCCCACATTTAAGGGCTGATCAAGTTATGAGAATGAGCTATTTGATATTATTACCTGTTGCGGGTGCTAATTTAATCATAACTGCGTTATTGGCTTTATAAGGAGAATATATGAAAAAATATTATGTAGTAGATGAAAAAAGAAAATTAATTCTTACTCCTTATGAAAAATTTATAAGAAGTGTTAAAAGATGTTTAAATACTGATTTAATCAGTGGTTTAGCATTTATAATTAATGAAACCTTAAAAAGGGGTAATTCAGCAACTATTAAATATCCAATGGAAAAAATCAAATTAGATAATCGTTATCGTGCTGTGCATAGATTGCAAAGATTTATTGAAAGCGAAAATGAACGCTGTATTGGTTGTGGGTTGTGTGAAAAAATTTGTATTTCAAATTGTATTAGAATGGAGACAAAATTAGGCGATGATGGTAGAAAATTAGTAAGTAATTATTCTATTAATCTTGGTCGTTGTATTTATTGTGGATTTTGTGCTGAAGTCTGTCCTGAACTTGCTATCGTGCATGGTGTTGAATATGAAAACGCAGCAGAGCAAAGGTCATATTTTGCACATAAAAAAGATATATTAACTCCAATTGATAATCTAATTAATCAAGTTGAATTTGAAGGTGCTGGAAGTTTAAGAGCTGATGCTGATGATTTTGTAAAAGTTACTCCAAATTATTATGATGTAATGAAGGCAAGAGAAAGTGAAGCTTCAGTTTCAAATTCTAGCGATACAAAAGAAGATAAAACGAATAAAGAGGCAAAAGATGTTTGAGTTAATTATATTTTATATTTTCGCTGCTTTAGTTGCGGGATTTTTTATAATTGCGGTAAGTTCTAAAAATATTTTATATTCTCTTAGCTCTCTTGCTTGTGGAATGGTATTTTTAAGCGCTCATTATTTTTTATTAGGAGCAGAGTTTTTGGGTGCTGCTCAAATTATAGTATATAGTGGGGCTGTTTTAGGGCTTTATAGTTTTGCTATGATGTTTTTTGATTTAAGCAAAGAATTAAAAGAAAAGCTAAAACATAAAAAAACTTTTTTTAGTTTAAGTATTTTAGCGAGTGTTCTTATGATAATTATGACTTTAGGATTTAAGTTAAATTTATCTCAATCAAGTTTATTGGTTAGCGAAGAGCTTGAAAATACTCGTAGTTTAGGGATTATTTTATTTACAAAATACCTTTTAGCTTTTGAGATAGTTGCAGTGGTTTTACTAATGGTAATAATAGCAGCTATTGTGCTAGTAGCAAAGAAGATAAAGGAAGAACAATGAATTATTTATTATTATCAATTGTATTGTTTTTGATTGGTTTAGTAGGAGTATTAAAAAGACAGAATTTAATAATGTTTTTTATATCTACTGAAATAATGTTAAATGCTGCAAATTTAGCTTTTGTAGCAATTTCAAAAATGCACAATGCTTTAGATGGGCAAGTTTTTGCTATTTTTATTATGGCAATAGCAGCTTGCGAAGTAGCTATTGGGCTTAGCTTTTGTGTGATTAAATATAGACGCGATAAAAGTCTAGATTTTGGAGAGTGCAAATGAGTTTATTATGTGTTTTATTTTTACCATTATTAAGTGCAATTTTTGCAGGAATTTATTCTTTTTCTCCAAAAAATAAAGTAATAGGTTATTTTTGTTCTTATTTAATGCTTTTAGCTTGTATTTTTGCTTTTATATCTTTATATTATTTAGCAGATAAGAATTTGTATATTAGTTTGGGTCATTGGATAGGAATTTTAAATGTTAATTTCGGCTTTTTAATAGATTCTGTTAGCCTTACTATGATGTGTGTTGTAACATTAGTTGCTACTTGTGTGCATTTTTATAGTATTTATTATATGGAGCACGATGAAGGTTTTAATAAATTCTTTGCATTTTTAGGCTTATTCGTATTTTGTATGTTAATTTTAGTAATGAGCGATAATTTCTTATTATTATTTGTTGGATGGGAAGGCGTTGGTCTATGCTCTTGGTTATTAATCGGCTTTTGGTATCAAAATGAAAAATTCTCATTAGCAGCAAATGAAGCTTTTATTATGAATAGAATAAGTGATTTTGCAATGCTTTTAGGAATATTTTTAATATATTTTAATTTCGGAACTTTAAGTTATAAAGAAGTATTTGCTATATTAAGCTTTCACGAAATGTTAAATCCTAATTTATTAACTTTAATTGCTGCTTTACTATTTGTTGGTGCTATGGGTAAATCAGCTCAATTTCCATTCCATACTTGGCTAGCAAATGCGATGGCAGGTCCAACACCAGTTTCAGCATTAATTCACGCTGCTACGATGGTAACTGCTGGTGTTTATTTGGTAATTCGCTCTCACGATTTATTTTCGCAAGTTCCAAATGTAAGTTATTTTATAGCTTGTTTAGGTGCTTTTGTAGCTTTATTTGCTGCTTCAATGGCAATTGCTGCAAAAGATTTAAAAAGAATTGTGGCATTTTCTACACTTTCTCAACTTGGATATATGTTCGTAGCTTGTGGTTTAGGAGCTTATAAAATAGCATTATTTCATTTAGTAACTCACGCATTTTTTAAAGCATTATTATTCTTAGGTGCTGGAAATATTATGCATGCAATGCACGATGAATTAAACATTTATAAAATGGGTAAATTATATAAACCTATGAAAGTTACAGCAGTTTTAATGATAATTGCAAGTTTAGCTTTAAGTGGTATTTATCCATTCGCAGGATTTTTCTCAAAAGATAAGATTTTAGATTTTGCATTTGTAACAGAGCATTTTGGCTTATATTCTGTTTTATTATTTACAGCGTTTTTAACAGCGTTTTATAGTTTTAGACTATTAATGATGGTATTTTTTGCTCCAAAAAATCACACAATCCATCCACACGAAGCAAAACCTATAGCATTAATTGCAATGCTACCTTTAGCAATATTAGCAATTATTGCAGGTTTTTGGGATAGTAAATTCTTTGAATTTATCAGAATTCCTATGCAAGAATTACACCATAATTATGTATTAATTGCTATTTCTTTAGTGGTTGCTATAGTAGGAATTGTTTTAGCTATAGTAGTTTATAAAAATGGTGCAAAAGAAACTTGCAATTGTAAATATAAAAAGCTTTTAGAAAATGAATATTACATACCTAAATTATATGAGATTATTTTCATACAACCTTATAAATGTTTAGCTAAAGTATTAACAGGATTTGAAGAAGGTCTATATTCATTTATTTTTGAATGTCCTAAAAAGCTTTTAAATCTTGTTTCTTGTGAGAACAAAAACAATAACTTAACTCTTCACATTGTGTTTATTTGTGCATTTTGTGTGTTTTTACTTTTAACAATGGTGGTGATATATGCTTAGTTTATTGATATTTTTACCTTTAATTTTTGGGGTTAGTGCATATTTTATAAATGATAAGGCTTCTAAAATTAGCGGAATTTTATTTTCTTTTATAATTTTATGCCTTAATTATTATGTGATAATTGATGAAATTCATACATTTAACTATACTTTAATAAAAGCTTTTAATTTTGGGATTAATTTAAAAGCTGATGAGATAGCATTTACTTTAGCTTTTGTTGCAAATTTAATGCTATTTTTGTCAATGTGCTTTTTTTCTAAACAAACAAAAGACTTTTTAATAAGTGCTATGATTTTAAGTGCTTGTATGAATGGTTTATTTTTAGCAAATGATGCTTTATTATTTTATATTTTTTGGGAAGTTTCATTATTTCCACTTTTATATTTAATGGTTAAAAACAATGAAGCAAAACTAGCTAGGTCATTTTTTGTATTTGCATTTTTAGGCTCAATTTTTATGCTACTTGCTATGATTTATCTAGCTTATAATGCAAGAGTTAATGATGCGATTTTAAATTTTGACATTAGTTATTTCTCAACTACAAATTTAAGTCCTATTGAAAATACTTTATTATTTATAGGATTTTTCCTAGCATTTGCTATAAAAGCTCCTATTTTTCCATTTCATAGTTGGGCTATTAAAACTTATTCAAAAGCACCTAATTTTGTTTCTGTAATGCTTGCAAGTTTTAAAATGGCGCCTTTTGGAATGATTAAGTTTTGCCTTCCTTTATTTGCTGTTAGTATTAATGAATTTAGTGGGATAATTTATACATTATGTATAATTTCAGCAATTTATGCAGCACTTCTAGCAAGCAATGCGAAAAATTATAAAGAATTAAGTGCAATGAGTTCAATATCACACTTAGGAATTATTTGTTTAGGTATTTTTTCTATGCATCCAATTGCTTTAAGTGGAGCTGTTGTTTATATGGTAGCTCATGCTATTGTAAGTGGGGCAATGTTTTTTTACGCTGAAATTTTAAAAGATAATTACAAAACTTATAATCTAAGTGAGTTAAAGGGCTTAGCTAAACATATGCCTTATTTGACATTTATTTTTGGAGTTTTATTATTTTCATCAATTTCTTTACCACTTACTATAAGCTTTGCAGGTGAGTTTTTGGTTCTTTATGGAGTATTTGCAGCTAGTAAGATGGCTGGAGTTTTTGCTACTTTAGTTGTGATACTTGGAGCTGTTTATATGTTAAATATGTTTAGAAATAGCTTTTTAAGTAAAGAAAATGAAGCTAAAGACATAAAGGTTAGTTTATCTAAGATAATAATTTTATCTTTCATAGCTTTGATTATAATTGTATTTGGAGTAAATCCTAATATAATTTTAGATTATATCAACTTTGCGGTATAAGGAGATAGAATGCAACTTGATTTAAATGTATTACTTATTTTACCTGAACTTGCTTTGATAGTTTTTGCTTGTTTTATATTGGTTGCTAATTTATTTTATAAATTTGATTTAAAAGCTTTAAAAGGGCTTAGTATTGTGGCTTTAATAATTGCTATTATTTGCCAATTTAATTGCCCTTATGATGAGAGTTTTTTTGATTTATTTATATTTGATAATTTAGCAAAATATTCAAGTATATTAATCAATCTATCAGCTATTTATTTTCTACTTGCTAATAAAAGAGCTGATGAAGGTGAGTTTTTTGCATTATTTTTAATGATGATAGCTTGTTTAAATTTTATGGTAAGCACTAATAATTTAATAGTAGCTTTTATAACTCTTGAAGGCTCTTCTTTAGCACTTTATAGCTTAATAGCGTTTAAGAAAAAAGCAATTGAAGGCGCTATTAAATACTTTAATTACGGAATGCTAGGCTCAGCATTTTTTGCTATGGGTTCTGCAATGTATTATTTTGATAGTGCAAGTTTAGAACTAAACTCATTAGCTACAATTAGCACGGCTAGTATTTTAGCCTTTGTTATGATAGGAATTACAATATTATTTAAATTATCAGTAGCACCGCTTCATATGTGGCTTAAAGATGTGTATTTAAAGGCTGATTCAAGTTTAGCTGGATTTATTTCAATAGTTCCAAAAATAGCTATGATGGTATTTGCATATAGATTTATGATTTCATTTGAAAATTTCTTCAATGTAAGTGAGATTATTTTAATTATTGCTTGTGCTTCTATGCTTTTTGCTAGTGTTATGTCATTAAAGCAAGATAATGCAAAATCAATGTTAGTATATAGCTCTGTTTCACATTCATCGTTTGCTTATTCAACCCTTGCATTTTTTCATTTATCAAGCCAAATGTTTTTATATTATTATTTAACATTTGCATTTGTAAATATCGCATTATTTATGTTTTTAGGTGCGTTTAAAGACACAAATTATGAGAATTTAAAAGGGGTGTTTAAGAAATATCCTTTATTAGGAATTTGTATTGTTGTATTATTGTTAAATCTTGCAGCATTGCCACCATTTGGTGTATTTTTTGCTAAGGTTGGTGTAATTAATATAGCTTTAAATGTTAATATTTATGCAGCAATTTGTATGGCACTTAGCTCAATTATTATGCTATTTGCTTATTTAAGATTTATAAAAGCAATTTTTGCAGATAAAGAAATAGGATTTTTATATTTTAATAACGCTCAAAAAATAGTTTTAATTTTAGCAATTATTGCTTCTTTTGTTGCAAGCGTTGGATTAGATTATATTAAATAATGAAAAAAATATTATTTCTTTGCTTTTGCGTTTATTTATATTCTTTTGAACTATATATAAACTCTGGCAAGGAAATAAATAAAAATATATCAGTTTTACATATTAAAAACAATACTGATATAACTTGTGATAAATTACAAGATGAGAATTTAAAACCTTATTTTAAATGTAGTGTGAAGGGTAAATCAAGGTTATTATCAAATCAAGATTTAACCTTATTCAAATTAGAATTTAAAAATTCAAAAGATACTTTAGATATATATATTTACCCTAAAACAAATGTTAGTATTGTTGATAGTGAGCAAAAATTATATGATACTAATGTGGTTTTTGCATCTAGTAAAAAAGTTTCTAAAAATTTTACTTTTATATTTTTTCCATATACCCAAGGAGTGTTAAGTCCTAATGGACTTGATTTTGATGTGATTTTTCCTGATTTGCAAACTCCTTTTATAGAAGGACTTGATTTAGACCAAAATCCTGTAAATATTAGCGATAATAGTGATATTAATTCTTATTTGAGTATTAAAAAATATTACGATAATAAGCAATATAAAGAGCTATTAGATTTATGCAATATGTCTTTAGAAAAATATAAAAATAGTATTTTTATAAGTGAGTTTTATTTGTATAGAATTAGAGCTATGTTTAATTTGCTAAATGAAAATACCACTTTAAGCGAAGAAATTATTTCAAGTGCAAAAGATTATGTAAGGGTTTTTCCAAGTGATGAGAATTACACTGAAATATTGCAAATGATGGTAAAAACTTATTTAAAATTAGAACAAAGAAGTGATGCTGAATATTTTATAGATATTTTAAATAACGAGCATCCAAATTCTTATTACACAAAATTGGCAAGTTTAAACTATGCTGATTTTTTACTATCTCATGGCAAAAGAGATGCTGCTACTATTATTTATAATAATATTTTATTTAGTTCAGATGATGCGATTTTGGCTAGTAAAGCTGCAATATCTTTAGCAAAAATCAATATTAGTCATAATAAAGCAAAGGAAGCTAAGGAATTTGTATTAAAAGTCTTTAATGCAAATGAGCAATACTTATTAGAAGATAAAGATAAAACATTAGGTTTAGCTGATGATTTTTTCAAGGAAAAAATGTATGATATTAGTGCTCCTATTTATGAGTTTTTATTTAAAAATTCAAATAAATTAGACCCTTATTATGAAAGAGTGTTAAAAAATTTAGGTGTTTCTTTAGCTAAAAATAATGATTATAAAAAGGCTGATGAATATTTAAATGAATATAAAAAGCTATTTCCAAATGGCGAATATATGAATATTATTGATGAGACTATTGATAGTTTATATTTTGAAAAAGATGAACAAGATAGCTTTAAATTGCACGAATATTATAATTTTTTAATGGCTAAATATGATAATAACATATCAAAAAGAGCTCTTTATGAAGAAGTTAAATTATTGTATAAAGAAAAAGATTATGAAAAGATTTTAAAACTAGAAAAGAAAATAAAAGATAGTGAAAATGAAGAGCTAATTTCTTTATATGATAGTAGCTTGATTAATTTATTAAATATTGCATTAGATGATGATGATTGCGATGAAGTTTTAGGATACATAAAAAATAATAATTTTATAAGTGATGAAAAAGTCATTAATAAAATGAAATATTTAGAGTGCTTAGAGAGAAAAAAAGAAAATAAATTAGCTTTAGATTTTGCAATTAAGTTTGAAAATGAAGATTTGGTGTTTTATAAAATCAAACAAGCAAAACTTTTATATTTAAATAAGCAGTATAAAGATGTAGAAAATATAATCAAATCTATTTTAAATAAACGATTTAATATTAAAAAACCAGAATATTTTGAGATATATTATTATTTATCACTATCATTAATTAAGCAAAACAAATACAATGATGCTATTTTTTCATTAAAACAGCTTGAAAAATACGGCAATGGATTAAGATTAGTTGAGGTTTATGATGAATTTTTAAATTACTTTAAAAACAATAATCTTGATATTTCAGCTATTACTTATGGTAAAAAAGCAATTAATATACAAAATTATTTAGGTATTAATTTATATAGTCCTAAGATAGAGTTAATTACTTTAAATGCTTTAATTAATAAAAATAATATAAAAGAAGCTAAAGAAATATTTATAGATTTATATAAATTAAAATTAAGCGAAGAAGAATACAGCAATGCAAAATATTTAGAAGCTAGTATGCTAATTAAAAATAAAGAATTTGAAAAAGCAAAAGAAACTTTAAAAGAATGCAAAAGTGGTGATTGGAAAAATTTATGTGATGAAAAATTACAACTTTTGGAATAATTTAAGCTAAATCTAATTTTTAAAATATATAATATGCGTTTTACTTATTGGACAGATGGGTGAGTGGCTGAAACCACACCCCTGCTAAGGGTGCAGCTCTTAATCGGGGCTCGAGGGTTCAAATCCCTCTCTGTCCGCCACTTTATTTCAAAAACTTATTTTATGCGCTCGTAGCTCAGCTGGATAGAGCATTTGATTGCGGTTCAAAAGGTCAGGGATTCGAATTCCTTCGGGCGCACCATTCATACTCATTGTTAATATATAGTTTTATAATTTGTTTTTTTAATACTTTAAAAGGAGTTATAATGAGAAAATTACTTTCTTCATTGGTAGTTGTTGGTGCGATTAGCACTTCTTTATTTGCAGGTGCAAATACTCAAACAGGTTGCGGACTTGGAACTATAATTATTAAAAACCCTGATTCAGCAATTATGTATGCTTTACAAGCTACTACAAACGGAACTTCAGGTAATCAAACTTTTGGTATTACTACAGGAACACTAAATTGCCAAGAAACAAGATTAGTTCATAATGAAAAAGCAATTAATTTCGTAAATGCAAATCTTGACGCTTTATCAAATGAAGCTGCTTTAGGAATGGGCGAGCATTTAGATACTTTAGCTGAACTTTTAGAAGTAAAAGATGCTGATTTATTTAAAGCTAATTTAAGAGCAAATTACTTAGCTATTTATAATTCAAGCGATGTTGTAGGTGCTCAAGTTTTAGATAGAGCTTCTGCTTTATAATTGAAAAAGTTTTTATTTTTATTGTGCTTTTGTATTTTTGCAAAGGCACAAGATAATGAATTATTAAATCTTGATTTTTCTAAATTAAGTATTTCTAAAGATGAGTTTTTAGAAATTATTCAACAAGCTAATCAAAAACAAGTTTTTAACACAATAGAATGGAAAAATCTCCTTCACTTTACAAACAACAAAAGCGAGATAATTAATAAAGAATTTTTTTATTCAAATCAAAGGAATTTAAAATCAGAATTTGAGCTTAATTTATATATGTATTTTTTAAAAAAAGAAATATATTTAGGCAAAAAAGAAGAGTTAAATCAAAAAGATTCTGCTATAACTTTTAGCAATGATAATGATAATTTGCACTTTATTTGCAAGTTTCCTTTAAGGGCAAAATACATAGAAAAATCTCTAAAACTTACTAAAAATCAGGATTTAAATTGTTCTGATTTGAATAATTTCTTAGAATATATTAGCCCTAAATCAATTAGCATAGTTTTTCCAGCTGCTTATTTAAATTCCCCAGCTTCAATGTTTGGGCATACATTTTTGCTAATTAATTCTAATTACAATTCAAGGCTTTTATCTTACGCTATTAATTATGCTGCTGATGTTGATGAAAAAGATGAAAATGGCTTAATGTTTGCCTTTAAAGGTTTGTTTGGCGGATACATTGGCAAGTATTCTTTAAAGCCTTATTATGATATGTTAAAAACATACAAAGATAGCGAAAATAGAGACCTTTACGAGTATGATTTAAAATTAAATGAAGAAGAAGTAAATAGACTGATTTTGCATTTATGGGAGATTAAGGATAGTAGTTCGGTTTATTTGTTTTTTGATAAAAATTGCTCTTATAATATTTTGTGGTTACTTGAGAATGCAAATCCTGATATTAAATTAAGAAATAAATTTATTTATAGCGTAATCCCAAGCAATACTATACAAAAAATCAACGATATTAATCTAATTAGCGATTATCACTATAGAGCATCAAAGTTAAATACCATTTTAAATCAAGCAAAAGATTTGAGTTTTGATGAGATAAATCTAGCAAAAAATATAGCTTTAGGTAAAATTGAGCCAAATTATGATTATTCTATTTTAGCCTTAGCGAACGAGCTTAGTCAGTATTATGCTAGTAAAAATGAGCTTAGTGTAGATGAATACAAAAAAATAACTCATAAAATATCTAGTAATTTATCTCAAAGCAAAATAGCAAAGCTTCCTTTAAAAACTTCAAAAGAAAGCATAATTAAGGCTAATTATCCTAGCAAAATATCATTTGCTTATGATACAAAAAAGAAAGTTTTATTATCAATTAGACCAGCCTTGCACGATATTTATGAAGATGATTTGGGTTTTGATAAAGGTATCGGGATAGAATTTTTAAGCACTACTATTAATTATGATAAAAAGCCTAAATTAGATGAGTTAGTTTTGCTAAGACTTGCAAGTTTAAGTGATTTTAACTATATAAATCATAAGCCAAGTTTTTTGTTTAAACTAGCTTATGATGATGTATTAGATGATAAATTAGCAAATATGGAGCTTTTAGGTGGGATTAGTTTTGTTAATGAGTATTTTTTATTATCATTTTTAAGTGGTTTTAGAGCTTATAAAGATGGTTTGAGCTTTAATAATCAAATAATTACAAGCCTATCTTATAAAGCAAATAAGCTTAGTTTAAGTTATCATAAGAATTTTTATAAGCACGGCTTATTAGAAGATATTTTAAGTATCAAAACTCATTTTAAGATTTATAAAAACACTGCGATTTTTGCTGAATTTCAAAAATATTTTCACAAAAACGAAACATTTAAAATAGGTATAAATTATTATTTTTGATATTTTTTTGGATTTGGAATTTAATTTGATTTTTTTTAAATTCTAAGTATTTGGGTTAGCAATTGTTTTTAAAAATTTATAAAAAGATATAAATAAATATAAAATATTTTTAGTTTTTTATATTAATAAAATTATTTAATTTTTATTATAATTACTTAAAATCTATATAAGGAAAATTTATGATAAATCAACCTATAGTTACTATTTTTGCTGGTGTAAATGGTGCAGGAAAAACCACTTTATATTTTTTAACACTAGAAAAAGGAATAAATTTAGGCTATCGTATAAATGTAGATGAAATAGCTCAAAGTATTGGAGACTATAGAGATAGACAAACTCAAGTTCGTGCTTCAAGAATAGCTATAACAATGCGTAAAGTTTATATAGATGATAAACTTAATTTCAATCAAGAAACTACACTTTGTGGAAAATCTATATTAAATCTATTTGATGAATTAAAAGAGAATAATTACAAAATAAATTTACGCTTTGTAGGGCTTGATAGCCCACAAACAGCAAAAGAGCGTGTAAAAATACGAGTTAGTAAAGGTGGACATGATATAGAACCGCATTTAATAGATAAAAGATATTACGAAAGTATGCAAAATCTTTTAAAAATTATGCCGTTGTGTGATGAGATTTTGGTTTATGATAACACTAAAAATTATGAATTAATTGCAAAAATAACAAATGGAAAAGTAGATATACAAAAAAATATTGAATGGTTCAATGATTTAATTTCAGAAAAAATAAAACTTCAAAATTATTAATTTATAAATGTTAGTTATGATTTAAAAAACCACAAAGGACAAAGATGAAAAAACTCACATTATTTTTATTTAGTTTATTTTTATGGGGGGGGGGTATTTATTAAATAACAAAGATATAAATTTTACTTATTTAACCAAACCAACCAACCACAAAACCCAAACAATCCAAGAATTAAAAAGCATTTCTATACCAATGAAACAAGGTGTATTATCAGCACATTCTTCAAGCACAATATCTCTTAATAATGATTATTTGCTTAGCGTATTTTTTGCAGGTTCTAAAGAAGGTGCAAAAGATGTAGCAATTTATGCGAGTATTTATCAAGGCACAAATTATTTAGAGCCTTTTGCATTAATTACTAGAGAAAAGCTTATGAAAGATAGCAAAGAATATATTAAAAAAATCGGAAATCCAACCTTAGTCAAAACAGATAATAAAATCCATTTATTTGTTGTAGGAGTTAGTTTTGGCGGCTGGGCAAATAGCAAAATATATCATTATATTAGCAGTATTGATACTATTGATTTTAAATTCCAAAAAGTCCTTCATTTAAGCCCTTTTGCAAATATTAGTAATCTTGTAAGAGCCAATGCTATTTATGTTAATTTAGGTAAAGAATTTGGCTTTTTACTCCCGATTTATCACGAATTAGCCAATAAATATCCCTTAGCTTTAGTATTTAATAATTTAGGCGAACTTTTAAAAATCAAAAAACTCACTAATGCTAAAGATTTATTTCAGCCAAGTGTCGTTGCTATTAATGATAAACTAGCTTTATTTGCTTTTAGGTCTAGCAAAAGTGCTAATTATGATTTTTATACTATGACTTGTGATAATCTTTTAAACTGCAATGATTTAACAAAAACAAATCTAAAAAATTATGATAATTCTATTAATTTATTCAAAGTAAATAATGATATTTTCTTGCTTTTCAATAGCGATAAAGATGGTTCAAGAAATACTTTAAGCCTTGCTATTATGAAAGATTATAATGATTTTCATAGGATTTTAGATATTGATAAAGGTAAAGAAATGAGCTACGCAAGTGTATTCATTAGCGATAATAAAGCTCATATTACATACACACATAATCGTGATTTTATTCAATACAAACAATTTTTATTTAACAAAAAGGATTAAAAATGCACTTTATTTATACTTTACTTTATTTATCAATTTTTGCAAGTATTTTTCAAAAACTTACAATTAAGAAGAAAATTTTTATATATTTAGCGATAATTTTTTTGACAAATATATCTATATTTAATGGTTTGAGTTTGAATGATTATACTTATAGTATATTTTCTAATCTTAGTATTTTTAGTGTTTTAATTTTGCTATTAATAATTTTTAATCAAGGCAAATTGCTTGATTTTAGGGCTTATGTTTATATTTTTGTTATCAATCTTTTATTTTTTCTATCATTTTTAAATATTATTACTTTTGATATTTGTTATGAAAATGGTTTTTTAAATTATTTAATAATTTTTGTAATTTTTATAATTTCGTATTTGCTAAATCAAATTCTATCAATTTTATTTTTGCTATCTTTAGCAATATCTTTTATCTTAGGCATTGATAATATAAATGATTGTTTTTTTGATATTTTTATTTTGATATTTTCATTTTTTCAAGTAATTTTAAAAGCAATTAAAAAGAATTTAAATAAGTCTAGTTAACTAGACTTATTTGACCTTTACAGGATATAAGCTTGGGTATTCATAGATTTTCCACTCGCCATTTTCGTTGTGTAAAATCACATCTTTACTGAATTTATGTTGCTGGATTTTATAGTTTGTATCTACTTGCACCACAGCTATTTCGCTACTTTTGTTCTTTTTAGTAAAGTTCATTTCTATAGTATCATCATTACCTTTATAATCATAATCTATAAAAATCATATCCTTGCCTTTATCTTGAAACTTCTTAAAATAATCCACATTATTTTTACTAGCAAGTAATTTAGCAGCATCACTCATTTTTCCAGCTTCACATAAAAGCACAAAGTCTTTAACCACAGCTTCAGGCTCTTTAGCTTCATTGCCACAGGCACTAAGAATTAGTGCTGCAGCAATTAAACTTGATGCCGTAAAACTTAAAATCATATTAGCATCTTTATTTTTCATACTCTTATCCTATCAACATATCAGCAAAGGCATAAATTATTAAGAACAGAAAAATTAGTCCAGTAAATAACATTAAAAATCCAACAACTCTTGCAAAATAAAAATACTTAGCAAAAGAATTGCTTTCGTTTTTAAGTTCGTCTAATTTTCCACTAGCTTTAAGCCTTGCATACCATTCAGGTCTATCGTGCTTTAACTCTTCTTCGGTTAGTTCTCCACTAAAGATAACCATATCCATAGGGAACCTATCAGCTCTAAAGTGAGTATTGAAAAAATGCACCGCAAAAATAAATCCTGTAGCTAAAAGTGCTTCATCAGAATGCACAAGCGTTGCAAGATTTAGCATAAAGCCAGGTAAAATCTTCGTAAATTCAACCGGAAACCACAATACTAAACCACTAAAGCCAATGATAAACATACCCCAAAATACTGCTATATAATCAAATTTTTCCCAGTAAGTAAATCTATCAAACTTAGGTCTTTCGCCTTTTCCAATAAACCATTTAAAATGAGCCACAACATCTCTTAAATCTTGCATTCTAGGCATTAAACTATCAGGTCCAAATAATTTTGCTAAGAATAATTTAAAGCTTAGCTTTCCATTATTATCACGAATAGCGTCACGCTTAATCCAAGAATTATAAATTACTTCAGCAATATGGCTTAAGAACACTGCAATCATAATAAACGCACTAAAATGGTGTATTTTAGTAGCCATTACAATTCCGCCCATTAAATCAATCATAGTTTGAGCCCAAGGAGCGGTATAGAATTTTTGCGGTAAGCCAGAAAAACTTAATCCTAAAAAGCTTGAAGCTACAAAGAAATGCTGAATTCTATGCAAGGTGCTAAAGCGTTTAATATTTACCTTGTCATTATGCATTTTTTCTTTTGCTGCACGCCACTCATCTTTATATTTAATACTCATATAAATTAGTTTTATACTCCACAAGAATGTGTGTAAGCCAAAGAATGCAAATACTGATATTACAAGTCCTGTCATAAACACATAAGCCCAATAAAGTAAAGGGAAATTCTCTTTATCAGTATGGTCAGCATGAGCTATAAAATCACTAAAGTTATCATTAGCTCCTTCGTGGCATTTTTCACAAGTTTTTATTCTAGTTTCACCATATAAAGTTGATTTTTCATCTTTTGGTTTATGAATGTTATGAGCCCCGTGACAATCAAAACAAGCAGCTATTTTTTTGCTTTCACCATCTTTTGCTAAAACCATAGCCTTTCCGTGGAAAGTTTCGTGATAGTGTTTTTGCTCTTTTTCATGGCAACTTCCACATTTTACATCGCTTAGTTTTTTAACAGCTAAAGAGGTTAATTGTTGTTTATCATGCACATTATGGCAATCCGAACATGATGGAGATTTTTCTCTTGGATTTGTGAATTTATCATGCACACTTCCGCTAAATTCAGCCTTAACTTCTTTATGACAACTAGTGCAGTTTGCATTTACATTGTCTTTATCGTTTGCTAAATCATTGATAATTCCACTAGCACCATGACAATCTCTACAAGCAGGAAGGTTACCAAATCTTAAATTCTTATGTAATTCATCTTTAAAACTACTTACTTCATTTCCTTCGTGCCAACTATTAATATCATGGCTTTTTACAAGTGGTTTTATGCCGCCTTTTTCAATAGGTCTTGCACTAAGAATCCAGCTTTCAATTCCATCTAGCATTACACGAACATTTGTATATCCTAGTTTTTGTGCTTTTAATGCAGCATCGCTACTTGCATAGCACATTCTATTTAAGCAATAAAAAATAATCTTAGCGTCTTTATTGCTAGGTAATAAACTTACCCATTCAGGTGTATTAATAAAAATAGAGCCTTTTAAATAGCCGTATTTTATTCTTTCTTCTTTTGTATTTGCGTCAAATATATATACATCTTTTTTACCTAATTCTTTTTCTACATCAGCCATAGATATAGGAATTACTCCTTCAACTACTGCAAAATCGCCTTCCGATGCAAAAAGGTTAAAGCTTAAAAAGATGGCAAAAATAAGTCTTAGCAACATATTTTATCCTTTCACTAAGGTTAGGATTTTTCCTAACCTTTTATTATTTCTTACCATCTAATAAATCTTGAGCTTGTGCTACATAAACTAATGCTTCATTTATTAGTTTTAGAGCATATTTTGGACCATGAACGCCCCAGCTTCCATCTTTTTCAATTTTTTCATAAATTGCTCTTGCTTCTTTTGTAAGTAGGATAATTTCTGATTTAGTTTTTGTGCTTAGATTATCCATTTTTGCTTGTTCTCTATCAATTTTGCGAATTGCAAGTTCTAGTTTTTTAAAGCCTTCTTTAACAGGTAATTGCCATTCCATAACTTTATCATAGATTTGCTCTTGGTCTGTGAAGTGTAATTCTTTTGGTAAAGTTGATTGCACAGCACTATGGCATCCACTTGCCCCAGGTCCTACTAGATTTACATCACTCCAGCTAGTTCTTCCGCAACTCCACATTAAATCCACAAAGAATTTGCCATCTTTTCTAGCAATTGTCCAACCTTTAGTAGTTTGTGGGTCTCTTGGTTTTCCTTCTGGTGGGTTTAGAGTTTTTGCATCTTTATCTACATAAATTTTCCATATATGACTTGCACGAACATTGTCAAATCCACCTTTATCAGGGTTTTGAACGCTCGCAAAGTTTTCACAACTCATCATATTTGGCATATGACAGCCTGTGCAATTATCTTTAGCGTGTGCTCCGCCGTATTTAAACATTTCAGCTTGAGTTTCGTGACAATCACTACAAGTTTTTTTAAGTCCTACTTTTGTATAAGGGTCTTTCCAATCATTTGCAGTAACTTCGTGTGGGTCGTGGCAAGTTGAACATCTCATACCTTTATCATAGTGCATAGTATTATACATTTGTGAGCCTTCAGTTCCACAAGATGGACACGCTGATTTAAAGTAGCTATTAAATGGCTTTCTTGGGTCAATCTTCGCATCTTCGCTATCATAAGCAAATCTTTGATGACATCTTTCGCAATTACTTGGCATACCAGCACCCCTTGCTCCATAAAGGTGAGCTCCAGCTCCGTGACATTCTTCACAGCTAATTCCTTTAGAAATTGCGTGTTTTCTAAGCTCGTCTTTATTTCCAATTGCTGCTAAGAATTCTTCTTTAGATTTAAAGTCAAATTTAAAGCTATGGCATACTTCACAATATGCAGATGCAGGTTGAAACATCATTTTTTCTTTATAAGTAGAACCATAAGAGTTTATTCCCCAAACGCTTGAAGTTTGTTTGCCAAAATCTTCTAATTTTGTAGGAAAGCCAGGTGAGAATTCAGCGATTTTTTTCGCAACTTCAGGTGTAAGTGATTCAACCCAAAGGCGTGAGAATTGATTACCTCCAGCAACCATTTTACCTGTTCCATCAGCTAATTTTCCATCTTCAATGTGATAAGTTCCACGAACTAACCATTTATCAATAAAACCATATTTTGTTCTAGGAGTTCCTACGATTACAAATACATCATCAGCTTCAACACCTTTTGGTAAAATTGTAGCTTCGCTGCTTCCATACATAGGCTTTTTAGGGTCTCCTCCAGCTTCTTCTAATTCATCAGGAAAACGAATAACTTTTGAGTGGCGTGAGCGATTCCAAGCTTCATATTGAGCAGGGTGACATTCACCACATTTTTTAGGTCCTACGAATTTATTTGGATAATCTAAAATACTTTCCATACCTAGACGATATGTAATTGATGCAGAACGACCTGTGTCTTTTTCATAATTTCCATGCCCACCGAATTCTACGAATTCTTCTTGGCGATTAGAAATAGAATATTTTCCAACTAAATTTCCTTCCTTTTCGTATTTAAACATAGGATGGCGGTCTTTTAAGAACTCTATAAAATCAGTTTCTTGATTTACATAATCGTGAAGAGTTCTAGGCTCGATACCATCAGCTTGAGGTGTTATATTATTAGCATATAACATAATACAGGCACTACCTAGTGCTAACAAGCGTTTCATAGCTTTCTCCTTAAAATTAAAATTACAACAATGAAGTGTAATCCAATTTCATTTAAAGCTTTCTTAAAAAAATATAAAAAATAAAATATAATTTAAATAATTCAAAAAGGAGAAAAAATGTATTAAATAATTTTAATTAATTTTCTTATTTTTTAAGGCTTTTATTATAAAATATAGCTTTAAGTTTAGATAATAAATTTTATCAATTAAGAATGATTTTAAAAGAAAGTAGTTTTAATAATAATGTTTTTAAATAAATTTTTAAATTTAAAGATTTCTTTAGTTTATATGCTAATTTTTGCTATTTTTTGTGGGGTTGCCACATTTATTGAGAGCGCAAAAGGCACAAGTTATGCTATGAGTTTAGTTTATAATGCTTGGTATTTTCACTTGATTATGGTTTTATTGTTTTTAAGTGTGATTTATGCGATTTTTAAATACAAACTTTATAAAAATATTTCATTATTTTTAATTCACATTTCTTTTATTTTTATATTTATTGGTGCTGTTTTAACTCATTTTTTTGGTTTTGAAGGCATTATTCATTTAAGGGTTGATAATAAAGCAAATGAGATAAAAAGCACAAAAACTGAATTAGTCTTAAAACACAATGATAAAATCAGTAAAACTAGTAATTTAAATGAGATTATAAAACTTGATAATGCAAGTTTAAGGTTTGTTGATTTTAGCAATGAAGCAGGGATTACTAAGGTAAAAAGTGATGATTTAAACGACCCTAGTTATTTAAAATTAAGATTTAATTTTGATAATGGATATAGTGATGTTGAGATTAATTATAATGAATGCGTTAGTGTTGCTAATATTGATTTTTGCTTTAACAAAACAAGCACTAATTATGTTAATTTTTATATAAAAGATAATGAGTTTTATATAAATACTAATCAAGAAATGAAATTTTTAAATCAAATTCTAAGCAGTGATTTTAAATTAAAAGATGGTATATATTTGCTAGATGAGTTTTCTTTTTCGGCTTTAAATTATTTAGTTCATTCAAAAGACGCACTTAGTATGAGCGGGGGTAATTTACAAGCGATTAGAGTGGAATTTGAATCAGGAATTTCAAAAGAAAAACTAATCCTTGCATTAAACGATAATATTAAGATAAATGATTATGATATTTCTTGGAAGCAAGAGAGCTTAAAGCTTGATTTTGATATTTATCTAAAACGATTTAATTTAATAACCCACGCAGGTAGCAAGAGTGCAAAAGATTATGAAAGTGAGTTATTAATCTTAGATAATAATCAAAAAATAGATGTAAAAATAGCTATGAATAAAGTGCTTGATTATAAAGGTATTAGGTATTTTCAGCATTCTTATGATGAAGATTTAAAAGGCACGATTTTAAGTGCTAATAAAGATTTAGGCAAAACTCCTACTTATATTGGCTATGCTTTATTATTTATTGGGTGTTTTTTAAATTTATTTAGTCTAAAAACTAGAAAATATTTTAAGGCTTTAAGTGTTGTTTTTATAATAATTCTTAGTCCAAATTTAAAAGCAAATGATTTTAACTCTCATATAAATGAATTAAATTCTTTAATTATTCAAGATCTAAATGATAGATTTTTGCCATTTTATACTTTTTCACTAGAGCTATGCAATAAAATTGGTTGTCCTAATAAAAACGCTGCAAGTGAAGAAATATTTAGATTAATTACCGATGTTACTTATGTAAATGAAGCTAGATTAATTAGGGTCAAAAATCCTAAATTAAGAGAATTTTTAAATTGTGAAAAACAAGCAAAATTTAGTGATTTTTACGATGGTTCAAGCTATAAATTAAAAGATGAAATTAAAAAAACCTATGCTAAAGGAGAAGCGAATTTTAATGATTATGATAAGGATTTGATTAGAGTTGATGAGAGTGTGAATATTTTATATTTAATTTTTACAGCAGAATTATTTAAGATAATTCCTGATGAAAACCACTTGCAAAGCCCATTTGCAAATAATATAAGCTTGGATAATCAAAAGCTAATTAATGAATATTTAAGCTCTTTAGTAATTGCTAAAAAAACTAATGATTATAGCAAGGCTAATGAGATTTTATCTAAGATTAAAAACTTGCAAAATCAGTTTGATTTTTTACCTAGCCAAGCACAGATTAAAACTCAAATATTTTTAAGCAAATATGATGCTTTTTATAGTTTGTGTTTTGCTTATTTAGTGCTTTTTATACTTTCTTTATTTGTGATAAATAAAAATACTAAAATTATTTTTTATCTTACTTTAATACTATTTTTAATCCATTTAATTCTCATTGGATTAAGGGGTTTTGTAGCAGGATTTACTCCGCTTACTAATACTTATGAGAGTTTAATTTATATTGCTTTAAGCTCCGTTTTTGCTGGACTTGTTTTTAGAAAAAATCTATTACTTAGCTTATGCTTATTATTTAGCGTTGCTACATTATTTACAGCACATCTTAATGATATTAATCCACAAATTACAAATCTAATGCCTGTTTTAAATTCTCCTTATCTTAGTATTCATGTAAGCTTAATTGCTGCTTCTTATGGATTTTTTGGCTTAAGTGCTTTAATTAGCTTTTCTTATTTATCGTGCGTAATATTTAAAAAACCTTACGATAAGGCAAATATTCAAATATATTTAGCAAATCATTTAGGCTTATTATTATTAATTTGTGGGAATTTTTTGGGCGGAATTTGGGCTAATGAGTCTTGGGGAAGATACTGGGGCTGGGATAGCAAAGAGACTTGGTCTTTAATAAGTATATTAATATATGCAATTTTGGTACATTTAAAATTAAAATCAAAACTATTATACGCACTGCTTAGTATGTGGGGATTTGGCGTTATTTTAATGACTTATTTTGGAGTGAATTATTATTTAGTAGGTAAGCATTCTTACGCGGGAGAAAAGAGCAATTTTGAAAGTCCATTATGGTTAATAATTAGCGTAATTATCCTAATAATCTTTAGTTTGGTTGCTATTAGAAGGAATTTAAAATGAGAGTTGTGTTAATGTTTTTAGCTTTATTTTTCATAGCTTGCGATGATGAAAAAATTGATGAAAATTATTTAAACACTCCACTTAAATGCTCTATTAATAAAGATATATGCGAAAAAGATTTCAAAGGTAGAAAAATTAGTTTTGAAATTATTAATCGTCCGATAAGATTTATGGAAGAAACTAAATTAATAATTAAAGGCTTACCTAAATACGATAATCTAAATCTTAAATTATATGGGCTTAATATGGATATGGGTGTTATAAATGCCGAGCTTATTAGACTTGATAACGGAGATTATGAAAGTGAGTTTGTGGTAAGCACTTGTTTATTAAGCACTATGAGATATAGATTAGAATTATTTAATAATGATAAAAAAATAAAATTATTTATAGATTTTGATATGAAAAGGTAAAAATGAGAATATTATTAACCAATGATGATGGATATGATGCACCAGGTCTTCTAGCGCTTAGAAAAAGACTTAAAAAGATTAAAGATTTAGAAGTTTTTGTAGTTGCTCCTTGGAGCAATAAGAGTGCTTGTGCGCATTCGCTTACACTAAATCATCCACTAAGTTTTGTAAAAATTAAGAAAAATTATTATGCCTTAAAAGATGGCACACCAAGTGATTGCGTAAATCTTGCATTTTGCACTATTTTTAAGGATAAATTACCTGATTTGGTAGTAAGTGGGATTAATAATGGAGCAAACTTAGCTGAAGATATAACCTATTCAGGCACAGCGGCTGCTTGTATGGAGAGTGTGCTTTGTGGAGTGAATGCGATTGCTTTTTCTCAACTTTATGAAAAAGATATAGATTTTAAGCGTTCAAGTAAACTTGCTGTTAAATTAATCTTAAAATTACTTAAGCTTAATCCACTTAAAAAAAGAAGATTTTTAAATGTAAATTATCCAAGTTGTGAGAGTGATTATAAAGGTTATAAAGTTTGTAAAATGGGTAAAATGAGATATGAATTCTCAAGTAAAATATGTAAAAACCCTAGAGGATTAGAGTATTATTGGCTAGATAGCTTGTATGATTTAAGCAAGGTAAAAGCAAAAGATGATGATATTGATTATGTAAGACAAGGTTATGCAAGTATTACTCCAATTAAGCTAAATCTAACGGCTAAAAAAGAATTAAAAAAAGTAAAGAAATGGTTAGAAAATGAGTGAGAGATTTGCAAGAGCTAGATTATTATTTCAAGATAATTATGATAAATTGAGTTCAAAAAAAGTGCTAATTTGTGGGCTTGGCGGAGTTGGTGGTATGTGCTTTAGCTCACTTGCTAGAGTTGGTATTAATGTAAGTGGGATTGATAAGGATTATTTTGAAGCTAGTAATCAAAATAGACAATTACATTCTGAAAATATTGGACTTAGTAAGGCTAGCGTTTTTGCTGAATTTTATAAGGCAAATTGCTATGAGTTATTAATCACTAAAGAAAGCTTTTTAGAGTTTTTAAAAGATAAAGAATTTGATTTAATAATTGATTGTATTGATGATGTTAAAGCTAAATGTGATATAGCTGAAATTACTTATGAAAAAGGCATTAGTTTTATTAGCAGTGGTGGAGCTGCAAAAAGAATTGACCCTTTAAAATTAAAGGTTGCAAATTGGGATAAGACCAAAATGTGTGCTTTAGCAAAAGCCGTTAGACTTGAGCTTAAAAAACGCAGATTTAAGGGTAAATTTAAAATGGCTTATAGCGAAGAAGAGCCAATGTGTGTTGGGCTAGGATCTTTTATGGGAATGACTGCTTCTATGGGGCTTTTATTATCATCTTTAGCGATTAAGCAATTATTGAAGAATTAAAGCCTAAAAAATTAGGCTTTTTTTAATATTTATAAGAGTTTTTTAAAGCTTGTTTTTGTCTTTTATATTCGTCTTTTATACGATTTTTTTCAGCTTTTAATTCTGCTTTTCTTCTTTTGTATTCGTCTTTACTCATACTATTTTTCATATCATTTAATTCATCAAGCTTGTCTTCAATCCTATCAATCTTACGCTCAGCTTCATCTTCTAATCTTTCAATAGTGTCTTTAATCTCATTTTTTCTAGTGTAATAATCATTATTATAAACACTACCGCCACCACAATGTGCTCTTACATTTGCTAAAGCGTTTTCTAAACCTCTAACTCTATTAAAATTGCCATATTGTTTTGCATAGCTTAATTCACGCTCTAATTTGTTGATTTTATAAGAGCAATCTGCCATTGCAATACTTGAAATTATGCTTAGTAAAATTAATTTTTTCATATCTTCTCCTTATAATACTTTAAATCCGATTAATTCAATTTTATTGCTTAAAAATCTTTCTTCATCTTGCATATTTAGCATTAAATCAGTGCTTAGATATTTTTTATTATCATCAGCAAACACGCTAACGCTTACGCAATCTCCAAAAAGCTCTTTAGCTTTAATACAACCTAAGAAATTAGCTCCGCTAGAAATTCCAACTCCAAGTCCGATTTTAGCTAGTTTTTGTGCCATTATAACGCTATCTATATCATTTACTATGATGATATCATCTAATTCATTTAGCTTTACAATATCAGGCACAAAACCATCTCCTATGCCTTGAATTCTATGCTCTGAATTTTCTCCAGGATTACTCATACTAGCGCAACCTTCAGGCTCTAATGGGCATATTTTTACTCCAAGTGGTCTTAATACCTTGCCAATTCCCATTATAGTCCCACCTGTTCCAACTCCTGCTACAAAGCAATCTGGCTTTAGGTTGTGTTTTTTTAGAGTGTTTAGAATTTCATTTGCAGTTTTTTCATGGGCTTTTACATTGCTTTCGTTTTCAAATTGATGAGGTAAAAATACATTGCCATTTTTTGCACTCTCATCAGCAAGTCTTACACTACCACTAAATCCACCTTCGCAAGCACTAACTTCTCTTAATTTTGCTCCGTAACTTCTAATTATTTTCTTACGCTCTTCACTCATCCAGCAAGGCATAAAAATCTCAACACTAGCACCTATAAAAGCACCTAAAGCAGAAAAAGCTATACCTGTATTTCCACTAGTTGCTTCGGCTATACTCATACCAGCTTTAAATTCATTATTATTAACAGCATTTTGCATAATTTCTAATGCCATTCTATCTTTAATAGAGCCACTTGGATTAAAATATTCTAGTTTAAAATAGCTTTTTGATTTTTTATTTTTATATAAATATTCAACTTCAACTAAAGGCGTGTTGCCAACTAATTTTGCATATTCTTTTAGTTTATTTTGCATATACTTTCCTTAATTAAAAAAACGCTTATTTTAGTAAATTAAAGTTAAAAATGAATTTAAAAATAATTTCAATAAAGATTATGAAAAATAATATCACTTTATTAATCAAAAATAATTATAATTTGTAAAATTATTATCAATAAAGGTTGGAAAATGTTTTCGTTTATTAAAAAACTTGCAAAATCAATTTTTGCACTTTTTAAAAAACCTAGAAAAGCTACAAAAACTCAAGTAATTGTAAGCAAGGCAAGTGAATTAGTGAATAAATTTATGCCTAAAAAAGAAGTAGAAGTTAAAGAAGTAAAACCTGATATTTTAAAAGAAATATCATTGTTTATTTTAAAAGAATTTGGATTTGGAAAATATATTAATTTTGCTTTAAGCTTTGCTAAGTTTTTAAAATAAATCATTACAATGCCCTTAAAGGATAGTAATGGTAGGGCAGGATAAAGTAAGAGAAATTTTTGATGAGTTTATAAAAGCAAAAGAAATTCCGCATAGTGTTTTTTATGGTCCAAGCGGGGTAGGTAAGACCACTTTTGCAAGATTTATAGCAAAAGAATTAAAAACTAATTTTTATGAGTTTGATGGTGCTAGTTTTAGCGTTGAAGAACTTAGAAAAGTTATTAAAAAAGATAGCCTTTTTAAGCCTGTTGTATTTATTGATGAAATTCATCGCTTAAATAAAGGCGTTCAAGATGTGTTATTAAAACCTTTAGAAGAAAATAATTTTTATTTTTTAGCTGCAAGCACTCATAATCCTTTGTATTCACTAAATAAGGCTTTATGCTCTAGGTTATTGTTTTTTGAGTTTATGCCATTAAGTTATGATGAATTAAAAGAGATTTTAGAACAAGCTCAACCTAATTTAAGCACAGAAATAAAAGATTATTTAATCAAATCAAGCTCAAACGATGCAAGAGCAATGCTAAATCTTTTAAGATACGCAAATGTTTTTAAAAATATTAGCCTAGAAAAGCTAAAAGCACTAAGACCAAATTATATTAGTAATAAAGAAGATGAGTTTTTACTAACTTCAGCCCTTATTAAAAGCTTAAGAGCAAGTGAAGTAAATGCAGCAATCTTATATCTTGCTAGAATGATAAATGCAGGTATTGATATTTTATACATTGCTAGAAGGCTTTGTATATTTGCTAGTGAAGATGTAGGCAATGCAAATCCAAATGCTTTAGTAATAGCTAATTCGTGTTTGCAAATATGTAAAGACATTGGCTTACCTGAAGCAAGGATTACTCTTTCTCAATGTGTAGTTTTTCTAGCTAATTCTAAAAAATCAAATTCATCTTATAAAGCAATCAATAAAGCCTTAGAATTTGTAAATAGCAATGAAGCCTTACAAATACCGACATATTTAGACAATAATCATCCTGATAAAGAAAAATACTATATTTATCCACACGATGAGCCAAACAAAACTCAAGAAATGGCTATTAATTGCCCTAAATTTTACGAAGATTACGGCATAGGATATGAAAAAAATTTCGCACTATGGAGAAAGGAAGGACTTTATAAATGTTAATAATTTCAACCGCAGGTCATATTGACCACGGCAAAACTTCATTAATTAAAGCTTTAAATGATTTTGATGGAGATAATACACCTGAAGAGCAAAAGCGTGGGATTACTATTGATTTGAGCTTTTCACACTTAGAGCATATCTCATTTGTTGATGTGCCAGGTCATGAAAGCTTGGTTAAGACAATGATAGGTGGTATTCAAAGTGAATACGCAATGCTTGTTGTAGATATTAACGAAGGGCTAAAAGCACAGACCTTAGAGCATATTTTTATCTTAAAAATTATGGGTGTAAAAAATATAATTTTAGTTTTAAATAAAATTGATTTATGCCAAGATATTGATGCTAAAAAACAAGAGATTTTAAAGCAACTTGATTTTACGCCTATTAGAGTATTTTTAGTAAGTGCTAAAAACAAATTAGGCATAGATGAGCTTAAAAAATATTTATTGAGTTTAAAAGTTCCAAATTATGAAGATTTTGCTTTAAAAATCAATGTTGATAGAGTATTTAATGTAAAAGGCATTGGTCTTGTAGCAACGGGTATTTTAAAAAGTGGCAAATTAGAATGCAAAACTTATTTAAGCGATGAATTAGAAAATATTCAAATAAAATCAATTGAAGTTCAGCATAAAAATGTAGAAAGCGTAGTAGCACCTGCTAGGGTTGCTTTTGTCTTTAAAGGGAATTTAAAAGTAGGAAATATCATTTATTCTAAGGGTTATTTAAGAAGTGCAAATGAGATTTATACTACTTTAGAAGGTGAATTAAAGCATGATGAAAATGTATTGTTTTGTGCTGCTAATAAGCAAATTGAAGCGAAATTTTTACAATACGATAGATTTGCAAAATTTGTATTAAAAAAACCAATTGCTCTAAGTTTTAATGAGCCTTTTATAATCTTAAAAAATGCTCGTGCTGTTGCTGGTGGAGTGGTGTTAAATCCACTTACAGAGCCACTTAAAAAATCAAAAATGATTGAATTATTAAATGCTTTAGAACAAAAAGATTTTAAAAGTGCTTTTGCTTTATTAAATCAAAATCATAGTTCAGGTTTTGGGCTTTTTTGTGCGCCGCAAAGATTTAATTTAAGCACGCAAAAAGCCTTAGAATACGCTCAAGAAGTAGGTGAGATAGTAGATTTAAATGGTGCTTGTGTATATGCAAAAAAAGCCCTAGAAGATACAAAAAATAATATAAAAGAGCTTTTTACTAAAAACCCTTATTCATTACAAAGTGCAAAAAGCTTAGAAAAATCATTAGGAATTGATGAATTTTTGTGTGATTTGGCTTTAAAAGATTTAGATTTTTTAGAATTTAATAATGGTCTTTTTTATAAAAAAGGCGAAAAATTAGAAAAATTATTAGAAAATAATGAAGAAAAAATATATGATGAATTAAATTGCCTAACCCCAAAAGCTCCTTATAATATCTATGATGAGCTTAATTTAGATAGAAAAAGTGGTGATGATATTATGAAGAAATTATGTTCTCAAAATAAGGTAAAAAGACTAGCTCATAATTATTTTATTAGCACACAAGCACTTGAAGAATTTGTAAAAAACATAAGCCCTATTTTAAAAATAGGTGTAGGAGTGCAAGAACTTAAAAATGAATATGACTTAAGTAGAAAATATGCCATTGCTTTACTTGAGTATTTAGACACTTTAAAGGGTGTAAAAAATATTGACAATAAACGCTATTTAATGCAAAATTAAACTTTTATTTTTTTAAGGAGATTAGTATGAAAAAAATAATATTAGCAATGTCGGTTGTAAGCGCTTTAAGTGCTAGTAAAATTAGTGATAAAGTTATAGAATTTGTAAAAACAATTACACCAGAAAATATTCAAGTAGAATTAGTAAAAGTTGATAAAGTTCCTGATTCAAAATTTGAAATGGTAGAGTTTAATTTATTAAAAGATGGAGTTGTAGTTGGCTCTGATGTTTTCTTTAGTGATGGAGTTTATGGAACACCAACTATGCTTAATATGAAAGAAAGTATAGATTTAAAAGCTAGTTTTATGGCTAAAAAAGAAAAAGAAAAACAAGAGAAATTAAGCTTATTATTAACAGATTTTGTTAAAGAAAATCCTGATATGATTATTAATCTAGGAAAGCAAAATAGCAATACTGCAATGGTAGTATTTAGCGACCCTGATTGTCCTTATTGTAGAGAACATTTAAAAAATATAGAAGAAGATTTGAAAAAAACTAATATTAAATTTGTTTTAACTCCACTTCCAATGCACGAGAATGCTTTAGATAAATCGCTTAATATTTTTGATGAAATCAAAACAGCTAAAACTGATGAAGAAAAAATCGCAATATTAAGAAAATATTATCAAGATGGTGTTGAATACAAAAAAATTGACCAAGATAGAAAAAATGAATATGCTAAAAAGGTTGATGAAAAAGTATTTAATATGGGTGTAAATTATACTCCAGCAATTTTTAGTAATATAAAAGTTAAATAATTTTTAGAATTTGAAACGAGAGTTTCAAATTCTTTTTTTAGTTCTTCTTAAACTTTGTGAAAATATTTGAAGCTAATTTTTTTACATCAAATTCATTATAAGCTTTTTCTAAAGTATTTAATTCTTTTTTGATTTTTTCGTTTAGCTCGCTATTTTGAAATTTGATTAATTTTATATTTAGTAGTTGCTTGTTTTCTCTTACTAATCTTGCAAATTTAGCAAAATTATTATCAAGTTTATTATTTAAAATATTTTCAAGTGCCTTACCTGAAGCATCGTTATTTAGATTTGTCTTAATCATAGCTATAAAATCACGCTCAAGACTTAGAAGAGATAGTTTCATATTATCAAGTTCATTATCACTTAAGCTAACTTCTAAATCCTTTTTAAGCCTTTCTAAGATAGCAAATATACCTTCTAAAAGTCCATTTAATACTCCAGTCAAAAGCTCTTCAGCATAGCTTTGCCATTCATTTGCTAGTTCAAGTGCTGCTTTTAAGATAAGTTCAGCTGCATTAATTATTTTATCCTTATTAAACTTAGCATATTCAAGTGCGTTAATTAGCATAAAATTACTTATTAAAAAGCATCTTTCTTCTATCATCGCATTTGTTTCAAGAACATTTATAAAAGCATTTTGAGAAGTTTCGTAAAGAATTTGTAATGAGTTTGCTTCATTTAACATAAGTTCTTCAAGGTATTCTTTTTGAATATCATTTTGAACTACCTTACTTAGCTCATTAAAACTTGATTTTGTAATATTATAAAGCTCTAATTCTTTTGACTTTATCTCTTTTCTAATCATCTCAAGCTCATTTGTAAGAGTATAAATCTCTTGCTCTTTTATAGACATTTTTGCTCTTAAAAGGGCTTTTAAAACTATATTTTTATTCTCATTTGTAAGTGCTTCTAAATTCTCTAGCTCTTCACAATACTTGGTATATAATCTAGCGATTAATCCTTCATCGTTTGAATTAATAAATTCTTTTTTTGCTTTTTCTTGTATTTCATTAAATAATATATTTTTCATAGTTTTTCCTTATAAAACAAATTTAGAATGTTTTTTAAGAGTAGAAAATAATTCTAATCTATAAGCTTCATTTGGCACTTCTAGGCTTAGGTTATAGCTTTTATAATTACTTGTAGATTTTGAACTTTCAATTTTTGCATTTTTAATATCTAGCTTTTTTACTAATTCATTTATATCATCATCTTTATCAAGTATTACTTTATAGCTCCAGTTGCAAGGATATTCTATCTTTAAATCAGCTTTAATTTCTTCTAAATTGACCACTTTTGCCTCCGTCTTTTTCTAATAATTTTATATCATCAATAACCATTGTTTTATCAATTGCTTTAACCATATCATAAATCGTTAATAAGCCTACGCTAACAGCATTTAATGCTTCCATTTCTACACCTGTTTTTCCTTCGGTGATTACCACTGCATTTAGTCTAAAAGCAAATTCATTCTCAATTGGCTCAATATCTACTTCAACTTTACTAATTGGTAGTGGATGGCACATTGGAATTAAATTTGATGTTTGCTTAGCTCCCATAACAGCTGCAACAATAGCTGTATTTATTACCGCTCCTTTTTTAGCATTTCCGTTTAAAACTGCTTTAAAAGCCTCTTCGTTCATTGTGATTTTGCCACTTGCTAAAGCTCTTCTTTTAGTAATTTGTTTATCACTAACATCAACCATAGTAGGATTATTTTGCTCGTTTATGTGTGTAAGTTGCATTTTTTTCCTTTATTTTTGCTTAGATTTTAACAAATAATATAAATAAAATGGTATATTAGCATTTTTAATTTTATTAAGGAAAATTATATGGCTTACGATGATGATGAGTTTTTAGATTATGAAGATGACGAGTTAGATGGCTTTAGTGAATATGATGACTTTGATGATGAATTAGACGAATTTGACGATGAGTTAGATGAGTTTGATGACGAATTTGAGCAAGATTTTGATGATGAATTAAGCAGTCTTGATGAATATAATATATATGATGAAGATATGTATGATGACGATGATTATAGTTATGACGAGGCATAATGCGAGAATACGATAGTCAAAGAGTAGAATTTATACAAGAGCTTTATGATACCTATGAAGATATAAGAAATCATAATATTACCTTAAAAAGAATTTATGTAATTTTAATATTAACCATAATTATTACATTTGGTTTTTTAGGTATTACTATGCTTTTTGCTAAAGAATTTTTTATATCAAGTTTATATATTGTTTGTGCTTGTTTATTTTATGCCTTACTTTTAAATAGAAAGAAAAAATCAGTAGCAAGGTATCTTGACTGGTTTAGCTTTATGGGTGGTGGGGCATGTATAATCATTGCTATTTGTTGTAATATATATTTATATTCTATGGCAGGTGGGGCTCATTTATATATTATTTTGCTAGCCACTTTGATTTATATAATGTTTATAAATGATTCTAAAAAAAGATTATTGATAGCAAATATTACTTATTTAGTGCTATTAACTATATTTATATCTTTATTTTTAATTGATTATTATTTTTGGCATCCTTATTATAAGGAGAGTTTTTTTTCTAATTTATTATTTATAATTTCTGTTTTTGTAGTTTTTTCTAGCATAGTATTTAGCAACCATGTAGTAGGTCTAAAATCAATAGAAGATATAGAAAAATTATCTGTAAATAAAAGTCATATAAAAATAACTAAAAAAATACATACTAAATTCAATCTAATTGATAAAAAAGATTTCACACAATTGCTTTTACAAAGACAACAAAATCAATACAATAATCTTAATGTTTGTATATTTGAGATAGCTTTTGTTCAAAAAGACCAAGATTCGTATTTTAAGATAGATTACTACTACCAAAATAAAGTAATGAATGAATTCTTAAGTCTTTTAAGAGTTTATTATCCTAATGATGAAATTATAATTAAATGGGATTTAAATACTTTTGTATTAATTTTAGAAGAAGAAAGCTCTAAGTTTTATTTCTTACTTGAATCAATAAGCAAAGATTTTGATAAGATGATTAGAAAGAAAAAAGATAATTTTGATATTTATTTAAAAATTGTTGCAAAATACCACAAGCATATAGATACTCAAAAAAGACCTAAAGTTTTATTAGAAAAAATAAATGAAACCGTAAAATTAAAATATGAAACAAAAACAATGGGTCGTGAGTATATATTGTATAAAAGTGGATATGACGATATAAATTAAAAGGTTTAAAGTGGTTAAATATGAAGTTTTGATATTAGTAAATAGTCTATTTTTATTTTTTGCTAGATTTTTTACTGGTTTGATTTTTTATTACAATGGTTTTATAATTACTTCTTATGAAATTTTTGCAACATCTTTATATTATTTAGCTTTTTTATTCTTATTGTTTGTTGGTAGAAAACTTTATAAGAGTTTTGGAGAAAAAAATTATTTTTATAATAGATATAGAAAGATTTTAAATGGTAAAAAATCTTTTAAATCATCATTGTTTAAAAAAATTATAAGAGTAAATTTTATAAGCGTTAGGCATTATGCTTGGTATTTATTTCAATTAGAATCAATTTTTACAGCTACTTATTTTTCTTTAAGTATTGGTTGGGGATATGGATTTGATTTATATTTAATTATGCTTACATCTTATTATTATCTTAATTTAAGAAAATATTCTGCTTTAATTTTTATATTTCCTTTTGTTTATTTCTTGTTATATTTATTTTTATTTTTCTATTGCGACAAGGCGTATCAAGAGCCAGGACAAGTATTTATATATATTATCAATATAATTTGCGTAGTTAGTGCTATATTTTTTACCCAAATTATTATGGAATTAGGTCAGGTTATTAGATTTGTTAATGATGAAAACAGAAAGAGCCATTTAAAAAGACTTACTAGTTTTGACACCTTAACTGAAACTTATCATAAATATTCTTTCTTAGAAATTATGAATGCAAAACTTGAGCATAATGCTGATGAAGATGTAATTACTCAAGCTAGTGTAATAGTAATAGAGATTAATAACTTAAGAAAAATTAACGAAGAATACACAACAGAATTAGGCAACGAAGTCTTAAAAGAATTTGCATATATATTAAGAAAAAATAGTGAAAACTATGAAAAATACATATCTCGTTGGAGTGGAAATGAGTTTTTAGTTTTTATTATTAATGAAGATGAGGTTGTAGTTAAGAGTTATATAGATGAAGTTAGGCAAGAAGCTATGAAAAATCGTTTTGGAGTAAAAGGTGCTAAAGTTCAAGTAATTGTAGGTTTATCTCATACTTCATCATTTGATTATCAAATAAATAAATTTATTAGCGAAGCTTATGAAGAATTGGCTATTAACAGAGATAAATTAAATTATGAAAAAGGAGATATATGACAAAAAAATTAAACAAAGAAGAAGTAAAAACTCTAGCCTTAAGCTCACTTGGTGGAACTCTTGAGTTTTATGACTTTATTATATTTGTATTTTTTTCATCTTATTTTGCACATCATTTTTTCCCAAATACGCTTAGTCCGTTTTGGCAAGAGCTAAATACTTATGGAGCATTTGCAGCAGCTTATCTAGCTCGTCCTTTAGGCGGCGTTGTGATGGCACATTTTGGAGATAAATTTGGTAGAAAAAATATGTTTATGCTAAGTATTTTACTTATGGTAATTCCTACTTTTGCACTTGCTATTATTCCAACTTATGAGACAATTGGATATGCAGCCCCTATTGCACTTTTATTTGTTCGTATTTTTCAAGGTATGGCAATAGGTGGAGAGCTACCTGGTGCTTGGGTATTTGTAAGAGAGCATAGTGAAGATAACAAAAAAGGTCTATTTATAGGCTTATTAACTTCAAGCGTTGTTGGTGGAATTTTACTTGGTTGTTTGGTTGCACTTATTATGCAGCTTAATTTTACTACCGAAGAGCTAAAGGATTGGGGTTGGAGAATTCCATTTGCTTTAGGTGGTATTTTTGGAATAATCTCTTTATATCTTAGACGATATTTAAATGAAACTCCTGTATTTAAAAAGATGAAAGAAAGTGATTCTTTAGTAAAACTTCCTATAAAAGATGTTATAGAAAATCATAGATTTGGGATATTTATTTCTATTTTAGTTACTTGGGTTTTAACTGCTTGTGTGGTTGTATTTTTATTAATTGCTCCAAATTTCGTAAAAGCTGTTATGAAATTAGAGCCTGTTGATAATACCCTTCTTCAAATGTATGGAATACTTGCTATGATGATTGGTTGTGTTTTAACAGGATTTTTAAGTGATAAATTTGGAATTAGTAGGATTTATAAGATTTTTGCCATTCTTTGGGGTGTTTTTGGTGCGATGTATTTTTATGAGTTGTATATAGGCAAGGATATTAATTTACTTGTGAGTTTTTATTTATTAGCAACTCTTAGTGCAGGACTTATGAACTTTACGCCTTTAATTATGGTTGAGATTTTCCCTGCAAAAATTCGTTATAGTGGAATTAGCTTTAGCTACAACCTAGCTTACGCAATAGCAGGATTTATAACTCCTATATTATTGCCGTTTTTAAACAAAGTTGCAATTGGTGAAAATCCACCATTTTTATATCAAATCGGTGGTGGAGCTTATATAGTTTTAGTAGCATTTGTTGCCTTTATTACGGCTTGTTTAGTATCAAAAAGAATGTAGAATTTAAAATAGGAATTTAAAATGAGATTTTTGTTTTTAATGTTTTTTAGTATATTTGCAAACGCAGCTGATACAAGCGTTAGCAATATGCAATTATATGGCGTTTTAACACTTTTACCGCCTTTAATGGCTATTATTTTAGCTTTTATTACTCGTGAAGTAATTTTATCTTTATTTATAGGTGTTTTTACGGGGACTTTTCTTCTAGCTTTTGCTAATTTTTACACAGCAAATATTGTAAATGATACTTATACATTTACTTATAATAATCCATCTTTTATGGATTGGGTAAATTTATTTTTAGCGTCATTTTCAAATATAGTAAAACATTTGCTAGATGCTATGATAGATAGCGATGATGCAGGAGTAATCTTGCAAGTATTTTGTATAGGTGGTGTGGTTGCATTAATTACTAAAATGGGTGGAATAAACGCAGTTGCACTTGCGCTTACTCGCTTTGTAAAAGGTCCTGTTTCAGCTCAAGTTAGCACTTGGCTTATAGGACTTTGTATTTTCTTTGATGATTATGCAAATAGTTTAACCGTTGGTCCTATTATGAGACCAATTGCTGATAAGTTTAAAATCTCTCGTGAAAAATTAAGCTTCATACTTGATAGCACCGCTGCACCTGTTGCAGGAATTGCGATAATTTCTACTTGGATAGGTATTGAAGTTGGACTTATTAAAACTGCTTATTCTTTAGTAGGAATTAGCGATGTAAATGCTTTTGGAGTATTTATGCAAACAATTCCTTATAGATTTTATAATATCTTTATGCTAATTTTCGTTGTTTTAACAGCTATTCAGCAAAGAGAATTTGGCTCAATGTATATAGCTGAAAAAAATGCTCGTGCAGGAATAGTAAGTGAAGCTGCACTTGATGTTGGAGCTGAACTTGAGCGTGAATTAAAACCAAATGATGGAGTAGAGCATAAAATTAGTGATGCTTTAATTCCTATTTTAACTCTTATTATTACAGCTTTAGCAAGTTTTTATTTTAGTGGTTTAAATGCAATTATAGATGACCCTGATAAAGCAGATGTTTTAAGCAAGATTGAAGAAAATTATTTAAGTTTTTATGCGATAAGAACTACTTTAGGTGAAGCAAACTCAAGCTTAGCATTATTTCAAGCTGCATTATTTGCTAGTGTTGTAGCAGTTATATTAGGTCTAGTTCGCAAAAAAATTAATCACAAAGAAGCAGTAGAGACTTGGCTACATGGCTGGAAGAGTATGATATTTACAATTGCAATGCTACTTTTTGCTTGGAGCTTAGCTGCAATTGTAAAAGAATTAGGCACTCATAAATACATAGTTCAATTACTATCAGGCTCAACTCCGCATGTATTACTTCCTAGTTTAATTTTCTTAATCGGCTCGGCTATGAGTTTTGCAATAGGCACAAGTTATGGAACTATGGGTATTTTAATGCCTTTAGCAATCCCACTTGCACACGCAGTTGGTCTTGAAGCTGGTATGAGTGGAAATGAACTTCATGAATATATGGTTATAAATATTTCTTGTGTTTTAACAGGTGCTATTTTTGGAAACCATTGTTCTCCGATAGCTGATACCGTAATTTTAAGTGCAATGAGTGCAAAATGCGAATTAAGTGCGCATGTTAAAACTCAAATGCCTTATGCACTTTTAGTATGTGCTATTAGCGTAGTTTTTGGATATATTCCTGTAAGTCTTGGCTTAAATGTGTATTTAACAATTATTTTAGGTGTTGTTATGATGAGCTTAGCACTTCGCTTAATAGGAAAAAAAGTTGAATAAATTTGACTTAGTTTGCAAGGAATTTCAAATTCCTTGCGAGAAGATTTATAAAGATGGCTTAAGAACTAGGGTTAATTTTGCTTTATACAAAAATAACGGCGAAATATCTTATGCTATGTTTAAAGATAAGGTAAAAATAACTGATTTTGATACTTCTTTTATATGTGATGAGATAAGAGAATTTATGCCTAAATTACTTAAGGCTTTAGATGAAGTTTTAAAAGATAAATTATTTGAAATTAGATTTTTTAAGAGCTTTTATACTTTAAATGTTTTGCTTTTATATCATAAAGACATAAAAGAATTTAAAATAGAAAATTATTACGAAAAATTAAGCAAATTAACCAATTTAAAGCTTAATTTAATAATGCAATCAAGAAAACAAAGAATATCATATCCAAGCGATATTTTAGAGCATTTTAGCAATGGTATTAAGTATGAGTTTAATGATGAGTGTTTTATCCAACCTAGCTTAAGTATGAATGAAAATATGCTTGAGTTTGCAAAATCTTGTCTTAAAGATAAAAAATGTGATGATTTATTAGAGCTTTATTGTGGATATGGTAATTTTACCTTAGCACTTGCACCATTTTTTAAAAAAGTTTTTGCAACAGAACTTAGTAAAAAAAATGTGGCATTTTTAAATAAAAATTGCAAATTAAATAATGTAAATAATATTTTTACAGCAAGGCTAAAAGATAGTGAAGTAAAAGACGCTTTTAATAAGGTAAGAGCTTTTAATAGGCTAAAAGATTTAAATTTAGATGATTTTTGTTTTTCACATATTTTAATAGACCCGCCAAGATGCGGCTTAGGCGAATGTGTTAATTTAGTAAAAAACTATGATAATATAATTTATATTTCGTGCAATCCATTAACGGCTAAAATAGATTTAGAAAAATTATGCAAAACTCACGAGTTAAAAAGATTTGTTTTGTTTGACCAATTTATAAATTCAGAACATTTAGAGTGTGGATTTTACCTAGAAAGGAAGAAAGATGATAGAGCTTAGCAAAATATATGCGGCTAAAGAAAAAGTATATGATGTGGCAATTAAAACGCCTTTTAATTATTCAAGATTTTTATCAAATGATAAATATAATATATATTTAAAATGTGAAAATCTTCAAACAATTGGAGCTTATAAAATAAGGGGCGCTTATAATAAGATTGCAAGTTTAAATGAAGAGCAAAAAAAACTAGGAGTAGTTGCAGCAAGTGCAGGAAATCACGCTCAAGGAGTAGCTTTTTCTGCTTCAAAGTTTGGTATAGCAGCTCATATCGTAATGCCAGAATCAACACCAGTAAATAAAGTAAGCAGCACAGCTAATTTAGGTGCTAATGTAATACTTAAAGGCGATAATTTTGATGAAGCTTACGCTTACGCAAAAGAGTTAGAAAAGACTAAAAATCTAACCTTTATTCACCCATTTGCTGACCCGTTTGTAATGGCAGGACAAGGGACTATATTTTTAGAACTAATTGAAGAATTAAACAATATTTCTTATATCATCGTTCCAGTAGGCGGTGGCGGTTTAATTAGCGGTATTGTTAGTGCAGCAAAACAAATTAATCCAAATATTAAAGTAATAGGAGTGCAAAGCAAGGGCGCTAGTGCTATGCTAAATAGCTTTAATGAAGGTAAAATCATAAACTCAAACAAGGTAAAAACAATAGCTGATGGTATAGCTGTAAGAGATGTTAATGAAGATAGTTTTAATATAATTAAAAACAATGTAGATGATATGGTTATGGTTAGCGATGAAGAAATAGCTAATGCGGTTTTATTTTTATTAGAGCAACATAAACAAGTAGTTGAAGGTGCAGGAGCAGCAAGTGTAGCTGCTGTAATGCACGGCAAAATTCCTAATCTAAGTGGCAATGTAGTTTGTATTTTAAGTGGTGGAAATATAGATATTACAATGCTAAATAATATTATTGAAAAAGGTCTTATTAAAAGTTATAGAAAAATGCAAATATGCGTAACTTTAATTGATAAAGCAGGGGCATTACTTGATTTAACTAAGGCTTTAAAAGACGCACAAGCAAACATAATAAAAGTTGATTATGATAGATTAGGCACTGATTTTGGTGATGCAAATATTACAATCACACTTGAGACTAAAGGCAAAGCTCATCAAGAAGAAGTTGGAAAAATTCTTAAAGAGCAAGGTTTTACATTTAAGGAGATAAAATGAGAAAGTTTTTAATAGAAATAACTACAGAAGAATTACCTGCAATTCCTTTTTTAAAAGAAGAACCAAATATAAAAGATAAATTAGAAGTGGTTTTAAAAGCAAATAATATTGAATTTAGTAATTTAGAGTTTTTATACACTCCTAGAAGATTTGTTTTTACATTTAAAGCAAACGAAAGAGCAAACGATAGCGTTATAGAATTAATCGGAGCTCCTAAAGAAGTAGCCTATAAAGATGGGAAATTAAGTAAAGCTGGTGAGAGCTTTTTAGCAAAAGCAGATATTAGTGAAAACGAACTTAGCTTTAAAGAAATTAAAGGAAAAGTTTGTTTATATGTAGAAAAAATAGAAAAAGGTAAATTATTTAGTGAATTAATAAATGATATTTTAGAAAGCTTTATTACAAGTCTTAATTTTGGTAAAAGTATGCGTTGGGGTGCAAATACTTTTAGTTTTATTCGCCCAATTACTGGACTATGCGTTATGATGGATGATGAATTAATTAATGCAAGTTTGTTTAATATAAACTCAAGTAAAAGCACTTTCGTTCATAGAAATATTAGTATGGATAAAATCTCTTTTAATACCCAAGATGAGTATTTTAAGACTTTAAAAGAAGGCAAAGTTATCTTAAATCCTAAAGATAGATTAGAAATCATTTTAAGTGAGATAAGAAATATTGAAAAATTATGGAATTTAAAAGCTGAAATTGATGAAGAATTATTAGCAGAAGTTGTAGCAATTACTGAATATCCATCAGCGCTTTTAGGTAGTTTTGATAAAGAATTTTTACAAGTTGCACCTGAAGTAATAATTACTTCAATGAAAGAAAATCAACGCTATTTTGCAGTATATAAGGATAATTCTTTAAGCAATAATTTTATAACGATTACAAATTCATTCAATCCTGATTTAGAAACTATAAAAAAAGGTAATGAAAAGGTGTTAAGAGCAAGGCTTAGCGATGCGTTGTTTTTCTGGGAAAATGACTTAAAACTTGGCTTACAACCTGAATTATTAAACAATACAATTTATATGCAAGAATTAGGCACAATAGCACAAAAAGAACAAAGAGAAGAAGAAATTGCCTTAAGATTAGCAAAATTATTTGCTTATGAAAATACAAAAAATATAAAAGATGCAATCACACTTAGCAAGGCTGATTTAAGGACACAAATGGTAGGCGAATTCCCTGAATTACAAGGAATTGTAGGCTCATATTATGCTGCTAATATGGGGTATTCTAGTGAAGTTTGCACTGCTATTAAAGAGCAATATTTATATGATGTTATCCCAAGCACAAAATTAAGTAAAATTGTAATCTTAGCAACTAGACTTGATACTTTAATGGCTTTATTTAGTATAAACAAGCTTCCAAGTGGTAATAAAGACCCTTACGCATTAAGAAGAGCAGCTTTAAGTATTATTAAAATTCTAATTGATTTAGGCGTTAAATTTAATTTATTAGATTTATTAAACGAGTTTAAAGGTCTTTATAAAGATTATGATAAAGTTAAATTGCTTAATTTTATTACAGATAGATTTAATGCTTTATATAGCGTAAATTCATCTTTTATAAAAGCAGTTTTAAATGTGAATAATAATGATTTAGTAGTAATTGATGAGAATATAAAAGCACTTATAAATCTAGCAAAAGATAAAGATTATGAGAGCAAAATCTCAACATTTAAAAGACTTGCAAATATCATAAAAGATAGTAAAGATTTATATTGTGATGAAAGCAAATTAAGTAATGAATATGAGATTAAATTATATAAAGCTTATAAAGATATTAGTTTTAGTGATGATGTGAGTGATAATTTAGGTAAGATTTTTGCACTTAAACCTATCATTGATGAGTTTTTTGATAATGTTATGATAAATGTTGATGATTTAGAGATTAAAAATAATCGCTTAGCATTAGTTTATAGCATTTATAAGCACATTGCTTGTGTGGCTGATTTAAAAGAAGTTAGTTTTGATAGCATTGTTTAAAGAATTTAAAGCTGCTAGTTATAGAGCAAGAACTAGCAGCTTTAAGCCTATTAAAAACCTTGATTTGGTTGATTTTAAAGACCTTTTGTTTTTGGATAAAGAATTTAATATCTTAAAAAATAATATGAATAATTTTTTACAAAACAAAGCCTATCAGCATTGTTTATTAGCCGGTGCAAAAGGTTGTGGCAAATCTAGTTTAATCAAGGCTATTTTTAATGAATTTATTAAAAGTGATTTAAGAATAGTTGAGGTTTTTAAAGAAGATTTATCGCATTTAAGATATATTATTGATGATTTAAGCGAATTAGAATACAAATTCGTAATATTTTTAGATGATATAAGCTTTAGTATAAATGATGATAGTTTTAAGGCATTAAAGCCGATTTTAGATGGTGGATGCGAGAAATTAAGTGATAATATAATGTTTATTTTAAGTTCAAATTATAAAAATCTTTTAAAATCAAGTAATATAAATTATCAAGACGCTGATTTTAAAGATGAAAGCGATGATAGATTTGCTTTAAAAGAAAGATTTGGAATATGGCTTAATTTTTATTCAATGAGCCAAGAGCAGTATTTAAGCATTGTAAAATCATTATTTAAAGATGAATTTAGTGATGAGATAAAGGCTAAGGCTTTAGAATTTGCAAATTTAAAAGGCACAAAAAATGGTCGTATCGCTAAACAATTTTATGAACTAAAAAAGGATTTGAATGATTAATGGAGCTAGTATTTTTAAAGCGTTATTAAAACATAATTTACAAGGTTCTTATGAATGGCAAAATTATGATGATTTTTCAAAATTTTTAGCTCTTTTAATAGGTCAAAATACCAAGTGGCAAAACACTCAAAAAGCATTAAAAAATGTTGCAATTCCTATTTCAAATTCTATAAACAAACTTGCTTTAATTGATGTAAAAGAACTAGCCGAGTTAATAAAAGCAAGTGGATTTTATAATACAAAAGCAAAAAAAATTAGCGATTTAGCAAAGGCAATTGTGAATGATTTTAGCAGTTTTGATGACTTTATTAATAATGCTAGTTTTGATTGGATTATGGATATTAAAGGCATTGGTTTTGATACGGCTTTAATGCTTAGTAATTTTCTTTTAAAAAAGCCTATTTTTGTGGTTAATTCAAATGCTAAAAGATTTTTAGAACTATTAGGCTATGAGTTTAATAATTACGAAGAAGCTATAGATATTATAGCTAGTGGGCTTGATGATGAGTATTTTTATAAAGCATTAAATACTCAAGATTTGTCATATATTTATATGATTTTTGCTGCAAGTATTGATAATCTAATGCAAAATCATTATAAAAATAAACAATTTGATGAAATAGGGCTTAAGGTTTTAAAGGAGCTTGAATGAAAATTGATATAAGTGATTTTAAAATAGTTGAGTTTAAAAAATCAGATTTTATAAAACCTTTAAGAGCTAGTTTTGTTATAAACGAGCATAAGGTAGATTGGGATTTTATAAAGTCTTTTGATTCTGTTAGTATTATGTTATATCACGAGAGCAAGGATAGTTTTATATTTGTAAAACAATTTAGAGCACCTTTATATTATTACGAAAATTGTAAAGATTATGAGAGTGGATTTTCGGTTGAATTATGTAGTGGGATAATTGATAAAAACAAAAGCTTAGAAGAAATCGCCTTAGATGAATGTATAGAAGAATTAGGATTTAAGCCTAAAAAATTAGTTTATATTAATAAATTTTATACAGGATTTGGTAGTGGGGTAAATACTCAACATTTATTTTTTGCTAGGGTTAGTGATGATGATATTGTAGGAGTTGGTGGCGGCGTTGATAATGGAGAATTCATTAAAAGCGTATATGTAAAAATCAATGAATATGATGAGTTTTTTGCAAAAAATAAAAGAAGTGCTTTGATTGATTATGCTAATTTGTGGTTTAGGCATATTTATAAAAAATAAGTAGATTTAAATTCTTTTAATTTTTAATAATTTTGTATTTTATAAATGCAGTAAAACTTATATATGAATTACGAATAAATTCGTAATTCTTTTGATTAATCATTGATATGTGGGCTGCAATATAATTTGCCATACCAAGTAATCGTGCAGTGATTATAAGGTCTTGTTCTTATGTTAGCAATAGATGATAAAGCTAATAATAATAAAATAGCTGATAATAATTTTTTATATTTTCTTCTTTTCTTAAAACTAAGTAAATAAATACTAAAAACTCTTAAAGAAAAATAAAATTAACCGATATAAGTTTAGTTAAAGGAGAGTTAAAAATGGATTTAAATATTTGTGATATGGGTGGGTTTTTAAACTCTAGCCTACATAAAATAAAAAATGTAAATAGCACTATTAATCTAAGCCAAATAAGACAAGATATAAAAACAAATAATTTTGAATATAAAACAAGTGATAAAGAATTAAATGTATTTTTTAGCCTTGATAATAAAAGCGTAGGAATTAGCTTAGATAAAGATACTTTAAAAGATTTAAAAAGCTTTTTTAATAAAAATGATTTTTTAGAAGAAAATGGAAAAACTATTTTAAAAGGTGACGCTGCTAATTATGTAGCAGGTTGGTTTAGTGAGATTGCTTTTGATTTAAAATATCTTGAAAGTGATAGCGATAATAATGGGGTGCTAAATAGTGATGAATTAATGAATACTTTAATTGATGTTTGTTATTTTGATGAGAATAAAGATGGGGTTTATGTCTTAAGCGAGATTGTTAAAAAAGACAAAATATTAGAAGAAGATATTAATGAATTTGGCGAAAAAAATATAAACACTATTTCAAAAATGATTAATAATAGAATATTTTTTGATAAAGATAAAGATGGAGAAATTTTAGTAAAAGAGCAATATATTGAAGATGAAAGTGAGTATTTTAAAAACTTAAATCAAGCAAAAGAAGAATTAAAAAATAAAAAAGAAAAAATAGAAGCCAATCCAAAGCTAAAAGAATACGCTATTAATGAAGAAAATAATCACATAAGAAAACTAAAGCAAGATATAAAATTATTTAAAAACTCAAATTCTTTAAAAATAAATGAAGATAAAGAAAAAGAATTAAAAGACAAAAATAATTTAGAAGAATTTTGCGAGTTTAGTATAAAGCTAATTGATGAGCTAAAAGCTTATAAATTACTAGATTTAAAAGCTTAATTAATTCTTTAAGTTAAAGGAGAAATAATGCTAAAAATAGATGGATTTTATGTAGATTTAAGCTCTTTTATAAATACAAGTGTTAGTAAAAAAGCTGATGTAAATAGCACTATTAATCTAAGCCAAATAAGACAAGATATAAAAACAAATAATTTTGAATATAAAACAAGTGATAAAGAATTAAATGTATTTTTTAGCCTTGATAATAAAAGCGTAGGGATTAGCTTAGATAAAGATACTTTAAAAGATTTAAAAAGCTTTTTTAATAAAAATGATTTTTTAGAAGAAAATGGAAAAACTATTTTAAAAGGCGACGCTGCTAATTATGTAGCAGGTTGGTTTAGTGAGATTGCTAATAAATTTTTAGAAGTTAGCCAAAATGCAGTGCTTAGCAAAGAAGAGATGTTAAACTCAAGGCTAGGAGTAAGGCTTGATGGCGAGATAAATGAATATAATTTATTGCAAATTACTAGCGTAGAACTTAATGCTAAAGGAGATGATATTAGCGATGAAATGTATGAAGCTCATAATACTATTTCAAAGGATTTAAGTGATACTAATTTAAAGGATAAAAATAAAGATGGTTCATTAACGCTAGATGAGCTTATGTTAAATGAGAGTAAAGAAAAATATTTAGAAGAATTAGAAAATCTATATAAATACACTGAAAAAAATCAAATTGATAAAAAGCCTAAAATAGATTTAAAGCTAAAAGAATACGCTATTAATGAAGAAAACAATCATATAAGAAAACTAAAGCAAGATATAAAATTATTTAAAAACTCAAATTCTTTAAAAATAAATGAAGATAAAGAAAAAGAATTAAAAGACAAAAATAATTTAGAAGAATTTTGCGAGTTTAGTATAAAGCTAATTGATGAGCTAAAAGCTTATAAATTACTAGATTTAAAAGCTTAGAAATGTCTTTAAAATGCTAAAAACAATACTTTATATAATGATTTTTTTAATATTTTTTATTGTTGGTTTTTTAGTTTTTTTAAGTTACGGCAAAGCTGATAGTAATATCATAAATATTGTTAGCTTATCAATTGATAAAATAGAAGAAAAACTTATTAAAAATAATTATTGTAATTCTAAAGAAGATTGTATTAGTAGAACTTATATGTTATACGATTCGTCTTTTAATAATATTTATTTAAATATTTATAACAATGTAGATAGAACTACAAGCAATGAAATTTGTAGTATGATGAAAAACATAAAAACACAAAATAAGCATATAGATTTTTATCTTGAGTTTTTTGAGTATTCTAAAGATGAGTATTATCAAGGATATAACAACAATAATCAAGCAATAAAACAAAAAGCATTTTATAAGTGTAAATATTAATAAGATTTAAAGGGAAAGGACTTTTTAAGCCATTTCCTTGATAATTTTAGAATTATTTATTTAAAAAAGTTTTTAAACTATTATATCTTTCACAACCCACATTAGATTGAGCATCACAAGCTCTTTTGTAATAACTCAAGGCTTTTTGTGGATTTGTTTCTAAACCATAATCTTTACCATCTTTTAAAACCAATCCATCTCCTGCTACAACGCAAAATTTGTTATGAGATGATTCGTTTTTTACTATTATATTTGGTAATTCGCATAATTTACTTATAGCTTTTTGAGCATCAATATAGGCTTCTTTAATATCAATTAATTGTTCTTTCACTAATTTTACATTAGCAATAGCTGTCATTAAACAACCACTAAAATTATCTTTAGCACATAAATCTTTTGAGTATTGATAACAAGCTTTCAAATCTTCTTTGCAGTATTCATCAAGCTCAAAAGCACAATTTGATTGGTCTTGATTTTTACAAGCTTTATCAATATTACTAATATCAACAGCAAATAAGCCTGAAATTAAAGCTAAACTTAATAATATCTTTTTCATAAACTCTCCTTAAAAATAATTTGAATTATATTGATTTATGAATTAATTTCTAATTAAATAATTACTATTGAATGAATTAAAATATTAAATATTTAAAGCTTACTTAATACTTATTATTTGTTTATTTAAATAAGGAACACATTTTGCTCTTGTTTAATTATTATAAATTAAAGGAGAGCAAATGTTAATAAATGATAGGATAGTTCTTAGTTCTTTTACTAAGACAAATAACTTAAATGATAATAAAAAAGCTTCATTTGAAGAAGCCTTACAAGCTCAAAGTAAAGCAGCAAGTAATATAAATGATGAACTAATTAATAAGTGTATATCAAATGCTGAAGATGATTTTGCTTGGTCTATGTTTGGTTTTTGTACTTACTTTCCAACCGAATGGCATACTCCTAGAAAAGATAAAGAATTAGATAGTGAGTATTTAAATAGAATTCCTAAAGAAGATTTAGGGGTAATGATGTTCCTAGAAGCTTGTGGAGAAATTGAAACTAGGAAATTAGATCCAATTAAAAATGATTTAGACGAACAATTTTTTAAAAGAGCAGAAGAAGTATTAGAAAACTATCAAATCACACCTGATTTAGAATTAAAAATAATTGAATTTGCTAAAAAATCATCAAAAGAATTTATGCAAAAATATGATGCACCTGCAGGAAATATTGGACTAAATCACCCTAAATTACAAGCTATTTTTAACAAACATGGAATTTCAATGGATGAATTTGTAGATAAAGAAAAGCTAATGCAACAAAGCTTTAAATTTGATTTTGATAAAGAAAAAGATAAATTATTAGATGAATTAATGAAAATTAGTGATAACTCTAAGGCAAGATTAGGAATTAGCTAATTCCTAATTAGCTTTATTTGTTTAGGCTTAATGCTTATTAAGTTTATTTGTTGATTTAAAAATATTCTCAAATTTTTTAATGTAAGCTAATTGATTATGTTAAATCTAAAATATTTTTTTAATAATTATAGATACTTAAACAAATCATATAAATTTTTACAATATTAAGTATTTTTTAAGAATGGGGGGGGGTATTATTTTCTTTTTTTATCAAAAAAGGAGAATGAATGAAGAAATTATTGTTTTCAACACTTTGTTTAGGTGCTTTAGGTGTAGCTGCTAATGCGGGAACTTATTCTGGTATTAATTTTGGCTTTTTATCTACTTCAAAAACAATGTTTATTATCAATAATAAAGAATATTTAGGCAATAATAATTGGGATATTAATGGCTATATTAGAACTTATAAAGAGCACGAAAGAGATTCTGAATTTGTTTGGAGTTTTGAGGCTAATTATTTTTGGAATAATTATAAAGATAGATTTGATGACTTAATTCCAATTATAAGAAATAATCAATTTGATTTTAGTGTTTTGATTGGTTATGGAATGTATGTTAATGATGAATATGAAGATGAGCTTAGTTTGAACTTAATGGGTGGTCTTGCGTATCATAATATGGGTATTAGAGGCGGTGCTATTTATGATATTAAGGGATTAAAATTTGGTTTAAGTGCCTTAT